>NZ_LZKH01000174.1:0-53497 GCF_001672745.1 Mycobacterium sp. E1386 | reverse complement strand
GTGTAGCTTTGTCGCCGACAGCGGACTGCGTCCGCGCTACCCGGCCGTAGAGGTTTACCGGGTGGAGGTCGCCGGCGATCCGGGCGCCCCCTACTTCGCGGACGTCGACCGGTTGCCCCGGGTGGACGGCGGACCGGAGGCGCTGCTGCGCCTCGACGAGCGGCGCCGGCTGCAGGGCCTGCCGACGCTGGGCCCCGCGCTGATGACCGCCGACGCGCGCGGCGCCGGATTGCCGGTGCCCTCGGTGACCGTCACCGACACCCCGGTGGCCCGCGAGACCGATTACGGCCGGGTGGACCAACATTCGTCGGCCATCCGGGCCGCGGGCGACGCACGGCATACCTACAACCGGGTGCCCGACTATCCCGTCCCCGGGGCCGACCCGGTCGTCGGCGCCTGGAGCGGCGGCCGGATCACCGTGTCGAGCTCGTCGTCGGACTCCACCGCGATGCCCGACGTCGCGCCGGCGACCTCCCCCGTCGCCGCCATCGACGGCGACCCGGCGACCGCGTGGGTGTCCAACTCGCTGCAATCGGCGGTGGGCCAGTGGCTGCAGGTCGATTTCGACCACCCGGTCACCAACGCGGCGATCACCCTGACACCCAGCGCGACGGCCGTCGGCGCGCAGGTGCGCCGCATCCTGATCGAGACCGCCACCGGCAGCACCACCTTGCGGTTCGACGAGCCCGGCAAGCCGCTCGCCGCCGCGTTGCCCTACGGCGAGACGCCGTGGGTGCGGATCACCGCCGCGGGCACCGACGACGGGTCCCCGGGCGTGCAGTTCGGCATCACCGACCTGTCGATCACCCAGTACGACGCGTCCGGATTCGCCCACCAGCTCGACCTGCGGCACACCGTGCGCGTCCCGGGGCCGCCGCCCGGCGCGGCGGTCGCGGGCTGGGACCTGGGTTCCGAGCTGCTGGGCAGGCCGGGATGCGCGTCGACGCCGGAGGGCGTGCGCTGCGCGCCGTCCATGGCGCTGACACCCGAAGAGCCGGTCAATCTCAGCCGGACGCTGACCGTTCCGGCACCGATGTCGGTGACCCCGTTGGTGTGGGTGCGGCCGCGGCAGGGGCCCAAGCTGGCCGACCTGCTCGCCGAGCCGAACACCACCAGGGCACGGGGCGACTCCGACCTGGTGGACGTCCTCGGCTCGGCGTATGCGGCGACCGACGGCGACCCGGCGACGGCATGGACGGCACCGCAGCGGGTGGTGCAGCACAAGACCCCGCCCACCTTGACGCTCACCCTGCCGCGGCCCACCGAGGTCACCGCGCTCCGGCTGGCGCCGAGCCGGTCGGCGTTGCCCGCCCATCCGACGATGGTGGCGGTCAACCTGGGCGACGGCCCGCAGGTGCACGCGTTGAAGCCCGGTGAACCGCAGACACTCCCACTGCATCCCCGGGTGACCGACAGCGTCACCGTCAGCCTGTTGGACTGGGAAGACGTCATCGACCGCAACGCGCTGGGTTTCGACCAGCTCAAGCCGCCGGGGGTGGCCGAGCTGTCGGTGCTCGGTGCCGACGGCACCCCGATCGCGCCCGCCGACGCTGCCCGCGATCGCACGCGCGAGATCGCCGTCGACTGCGATCACGGCCCGGTCATCGCGGTCGCGGGACGGTTCGTGCACACGTCGATCAGCACCACCGTCGGCGCTCTGCTCGACGACGAGCCCGTTGCGGCCCGGGCGTGCGACCGCGACCCGATCGCGTTGCCGGCGGGGCAGCAGGAGTTGCTGATCAGCCCGGGCGCCCAGTTCGTCGTCGACGGCGTTGCGCTGTCCCCGCCGGCCGCGGCCGCCGCCGCGCCCGGCCCAGTCGGGGTTCCGGCGTGGCGGGTGTGGGGCCCGGACCGTCGCGAGGTGCAGGCTCCGCCGTCGGCCACGTCGCGGGTGCTGGTGGTCCCGGAAAGCATCAACCCCGGATGGGTGGCGCGCACCAGCGCCGGGGCGCGGCTGACCCCGGTCGCCGTCAACGGGTGGCAGCAGGGCTGGGTGGTGCCGCCGGGCGATCCCGGCACGATCACGCTGACCTTCCCGTCCAACGCGCCGTACCGGGTGGGGCTGGGGTTGGGGCTGGCCTTGCTGCCGCTACTGGCCATGCTCGCGCTGTGGCGCACCAGAGGCAGGCCGGCCGACGACGCGCCCGCCCAGCCGTGGCGGCCGGGGCCGTGGGCGGCGGTCGCGGTGCTGGCCTGCGGGGCGGTGATCGCCGGCGTGGTCGGGGTCGTGGTGGTCGGCGGCGCCCTGGGCCTGCGGTACGCGCTGCGCCGCCGGCGCGTGGACGGGGCCACGATGGTCCTGAGCGCGGGCGGGCTCATCCTGGCCGGCGCGATGTTGTCGCGGCATCCCTGGCGGTCGGTGGACGGCTACGCGGGCCATTCCGCGAATGTTCAGCTGCTGGCGCTGATTTCGCTCGCGGTGGTCGCCGTTTCCGCGGTGACGATGGGCGATGCGGCGGGCCGCGCCCGCGACGAATAGCGGTCGGGGGTATTGGCTGACGGTTTACCGGCTGCTTGACTGGATATGCGGGTATGTGTGACCGCCACCGTCCAAGGAGTTACGGCCATGGGCTGGTTTTCCGCTCCCGAATATTGGCTCGGCAGACTGGTGCTCGAGCGGGGCACCGCGGTCGTCTACCTGCTCGCGTTCGTCGCGGCCGCGGCGCAGTTCCGGGCGCTCATCGGGGAGCACGGCCTACAGCCGATTCCGCGGTTCTTGGCCGGGCAGTCGTTTTGGCGGGCGCCCAGCCTGTTTCATCTGCATTATTCCGATCGCCTGTTCTCGGCGGTTTCCTGGTTCGGCGCCGCGCTGTCAGCGGCGATCGTCGCCGGTGCGGCAGATGCGGTGCCCGTCTGGGCGGCCATGCTGATGTGGCTGGCGCTGTGGGTGCTCTACCTGTCGATCGTCAACGTCGGTCAGACCTGGTATGCGTTCGGGTGGGAATCGCTGTTGCTGGAGAGCGGTTTTCTGCTGATCTTCCTCGGCAACGACCAGGTGGCGCCGCCGGTGCTGACCTTATGGATGGCCCGGTTGCTGCTGTTCCGAGTGGAATTCGGCGCCGGGTTGATCAAGATGCGGGGCGATCCGTGCTGGCGCGACCTGACGTGTTTGTACTATCACCACGAAACGCAGCCGATGCCCGGGCCGTTGAGCTGGTTCTTCCACCATCTGCCCAGGCCGCTGCACCGAATCGAGGTGGCGGGCAACCATTTCTCGCAGCTGGTGGTGCCGTTCGGATTGTTCGCGCCACAACCGGTGGCCGGCATCGCCGCCGCGATCATCGTCGTCACCCAGCTGTGGCTGGTGGCGTCCGGTAACTTCGCCTGGCTCAATTGGGTGACGATCTTGTTGGCGTTCAGCGCGATCGACGACTCATGGGTCGGTTCGGTTGGTTTGCATGATCGTCCGGCGTTCCCGGCGACGCCGGTGTGGTTCGCCGCATTGGTGATCGCGTTCGCGGCGGCGGTGTTGTTCATGAGTTACTGGCCGGTGCGCAACATGCTGTCCTCGCGGCAGCGAATGAACATGTCGTTCAACTCTTTTCACCTCGTCAACACCTACGGCGCGTTCGGCAGCATCGGGCGCGTCCGCCGCGAGGTGGTGATCGAAGGCACCGAGGACACCCGCCTCAGCGACCAGACGGTGTGGAAAGAATACGAATTCAAGGGCAAGCCCGGCGGCGTGCGCCGGCTCCCGCGCCAGTGGGCGCCCTACCATCTGCGCCTGGACTGGCTGATGTGGTTCGCCGCCATCTCGCCCGGCTACGCGCAGCCATGGCTGACCCCGTTTCTGCAGCGGCTGCTGCGCAACGATCGGCCCACGCTGCGCCTGCTGCGGCGAAATCCATTTCCGGATTCACCACCGCGCTATGTGCGTGCGCAGCTCTACGAGTATCGCTTCACCACCCCCGCCGAACTGCGCCGCGAGCGGGCCTGGTGGCATCGGACACTGATCGGTGGCTACGTCCGGCCGCTGGCGCTGAAGACGGCGACGTCACAGCACGGCTGACCGAGGCCGTGTCGCCATCGTGGGGCGAGGGCGCGAAAGTTTGCCAAATGCCCATCGAACTGAACGTCGACGGTGTATAGCGGTCACTGTGAGCTACGTAGGTATTAGCTCAGCAGGAGGATGGGACCATGGCCACCACACGGATGATCGGCGCAGCCGCCATGTTCGCCGGTTTGGCTGTCGTCACCGCTGGTGCCGCGTGGGCCGACACGACGATGAGCGGCCACTACACCTGGACCTCGACAACCCCTCGGGGCTCGGCGATGTCCGGCGACTACTACTTCACACCCTGCGGCGACGGATGCGCTTCGGTGGCAACCACACCCGGTGGACAGGCCGTTGCCCTGGCGCGGCTGATCAACGGGCAATGGACGATGGAAGGCACCTGGGCCATCCGGTGTGCCGACGGTAGCTCCGGTCCCAATGAGCCGTACCACGACACGTGGGATCCGAATACCCTGGAAGGCACCAGCACCCTGACGTATAACGTGCCGGCCTGCGGCCACCCACCGGGATATCAACAGACCAATCACCTTCAACTCAGGCAGGTGCCCTGACGCGAAATGCCAGTCTTGTCAAGGACTTACGCCACGGTAAAGGAGTCGAGCATGAGAACAGCCCTCATAGGGTTGGCAACGGTGCTGGCCCTCTCCGGCTTCCTGTGGACCGCCGACCTGATGCTGGGCGCCGGCACCGCCCACGCCGTCTGCTCCACGAACAACGGCGGCAACCAGCCGCCGGAGTGCGCCCCGCCCGAGGGACCGCCGGGCTGCTACACCTCACACATCTGCAGCCAGATGTGGTGCCCGAACCTGGGCGAACTGCGGCGGATGCCGGACTGGGACAGAAACGTCTGCCACACCTATTACTTCGCGCCCGACTCGGGCCTGCCCGCCCTGATGGTCCAGGGACAGCCGCCGGGATTACGGCTGCCGCCCAACACCGGCGTCTGCCCGCCGCTCGCCTGGATGTGCCCGTGAATTACAGCGTCTCGTCCAGCTCGCCGAGCCGGTCGGTCAGCCGCAGGTTCTCCGAGTAGTCGACCGGGCAGGAGATCACCGACACCCCATCGTCGTCGAGTGCGGCCCGTAGCGTCGGCAACAGTTCCTCCGCACTGTTGATCCGATACCCCTTGGCGCCAAAGCTTTCCGCGTAGGTCACCACATCGGGGTTGCCGAACTTCACGTAGTAGTGGGCGCCGAGCTCGAGATCCATTTTCCACTCGATCAGGCCGTAACCGCCGTCGTCCCAGATCAGCACGACCAGTGGTATACGCTCGCGGACGGCGGTCTCGATTTCCTGCGAGTTCATCAGGAACGCGCCGTCCCCGACGACCGCCAGCACCTTGGACTCGGGACGCGCCAACTTGACACCCAGCGCGCCGGGTAACGCAAACCCCATGGTGGACAACCCATTTGATACCAGGCAGGTGTTGCACTCATACGTCGGGTAGAGCCGCGCCATCCACATCTTGGTGGCGCCGGTGTCCACCAGGACGACGTCACTGCGGCCCAGCGCGGCGCGGGTATCGGCCACCACCCGCGCCGGAGCGAGCGGATAGCGCGAATCCTCTTGCCCCCGTGCGAATTCCTCGGCCAGCAGGCCGTGGCCGGGCACCTCGGGATCGGCCTCGTAGGCGTGGCCGTCGAGCCCGTCGGTCAATGCGTCCAACGAGGCGCTGATGTCGCCGATGATCCCGACGTCCACCGAATAGTGCGCGTCGACCTCGGCCGGGAACCGGTGGATGTGGATGATCTTCTTGTCCGCCTGCGGGTTGATCCGGACGGGGTCGAACTCCTGCAGCTCGTACCCGACCGCAATGACCACGTCGGCGTTGTCGAAGCCGAAGTTGACGTAGTCGTGCCGCATGAACCCCAGGGTCCCGATGCTGTTGGGATGGTCGTCGGGCATCACGCCCTTGCCGTGGAAGGTGTTGGCCACCGGGATACCGAATTGCTCGGAGAACCGGACCAGCGCCGCGGTCGCGTTGCCGCGGGCGGCGCCGTGCCCGGCCAGCACCACCGGCCGCTTCGCCTGGCGCAGGATGTCGACCGCGCGCTCCACCTGACCGGGTGCGGGCGCATCGGGGCGGACGACGTTGCGCGGCAACGGCGTCAGGTCGTAGTCGGTCTCGTCGGCGTCGATGTGCTCGGGCACCGCGAGGTAGACCGCCGCCGGGCGTTCGGTCTCGGCGACCTTGAACGCCTTGCGGAACATCTCGGGGATGGCCCGCGCCGTGGGGACCCCGGCCGCCCACCGAGTGATGGGCGCGAACATCGACACCAGGTCGACGTACTGGTGCGACTCCTTGAACTCCCGGTCGTGGCCCACCTGCGCGGAGATCGCGACCAGGGGGGTGCTGTTGGTGGTGGCGTCGGCCACGCCGAGTTGCATGTTGATCGCGCCCGGCCCCAGGGTGCTCGACACCACCGCGGCGCGGCCGGTCACCCGTCCGTACATCTCGGCCATGAAGGCCGCGCCCTGCTCGTGCCGGGTGAGCACGTAGCGGATGCTCGACGACGCCAGCGCCTGCACGAAGCGGATGTTCTCCTCCCCCGGCAGCCCGAAGACCACGGAAAGGCCCTCGTTTTCCAGGCACTTGACCATCAGCTCGGCGGCTTTACTCATCCGGCACCTCCCTCGAGGGAACGATAGTGGCAGGCTGGGTGTTGGAACTTTTACCAACCCCGAAGCGAAGGATGTCAGCGTGCCCATCGCCACCATCAACCCGGCTACCGGCGAGACAGTCAAAACCTTCACCCCGGCAACCGACGAAGAAGTCGATGCGGCCATCGCCGCCGCCTACGCCCGGTTCCAGGACTACCGCCATAACACCACCTTTGCCCAGCGCGCGGGGTGGGCAAACGCCACCGCCGATCTGCTGGAAAAAGAGGCCGACGACGTCGCCGCGATGATGACCCTGGAAATGGGCAAGACCTTGAAGTCGGCCAAGGCCGAAGTGCTCAAGTGCGCCAAGGGCTTTCGCTATTACGCGGAGAACGCCGAAAAGCTGCTGGCCGACGAGCCGGCCGACGCGCAAGCGGTCGGCGCCAAGCGGGCCTACACCCGCTACCAACCGCTCGGCGTGGTCCTGGCCGTGATGCCGTGGAACTTCCCGCTGTGGCAGGCGGTGCGGTTCGCCGCACCGGCGCTGATGGCCGGCAACGTCGGCATCCTCAAGCACGCCTCGAACGTCCCGCAGACCGCGCTCTACCTCGCCGACGTCATCGCCCGCGGCGGGTTCCCGGAGGGCTGCTTCCAGACACTGCTGGTCTCGTCCAGCGCCGTCGAGCGCATCCTGCGCGACCCGCGGGTCGCGGCCGCCACCCTGACGGGCAGCGAGCCGGCCGGGCAGTCGGTCGCCGCCATCGCCGGCGACGAGATCAAACCCACCGTGCTCGAGCTCGGCGGCAGCGACCCGTTCATCGTGATGCCGTCGGCGAACCTGGACGAGGCCGCCAAGACCGCGGTCACCGCGCGCGTCCAGAACAACGGCCAGTCCTGCATCGCCGCGAAGCGGTTCATCATTCACACCGACATCTACGACGCGTTCGTCGACAAGTTCACCGAGCGGATGCAGGCGCTCAAGGTCGGCGACCCGACCGACCCGGACACCGACGTCGGGCCCCTGGCCACCGAGTCCGGCCGCGACGACATCACCAAGCAGGTCGACGACGCGGCCGCGGAGGGCGCCACGATCCGGCTCGGCGGCAAGCCGCTCGACGGCCCGGGGTGGTTCTACCCGCCGACGGTGGTCACCGACATCACCAAGGACATGGCGCTTTACACCGAAGAGGTGTTCGGCCCGGTGGCGTCGATGTACCGGGCGAAGGACATCGACGAAGCGATCGAGATCGCCAACGCCACCACGTTCGGGCTGGGCTCCAACGCCTGGACCAACGACGAGGCCGAGCAGCAGCGCTTCATCGACGACATCGAAGCCGGCCAGGTCTTCATCAACGGCATGACGGTGTCCTACCCCGAGCTGGGGTTCGGCGGCGTCAAGCGGTCTGGTTACGGCCGCGAACTCGCCGGCCTCGGTATCCGCGCCTTCGTCAACGCCAAGACCGTGTGGGTCGGCGACGTCGACGCCGGGGACGCAGCCGGCGGCAGCAAGGTCGAGTAACCGCCTCAGGCGGACGCGGCCGCCAGGGCCTTCTCGTCCTCGTCGGCGAAGGTGTCCTCCAGGTGCAGCGGAGAGTAGTCGAGGTCGATCTCTTCGAGCGGCCGCCCCCGCGCGCTGGAGATGGTGCCGAAGCGCCGCATGCCCTTGTCAGACGCGTACTGCATGAACTCGTCCACCGAGAGGCCGAAGGGCATCGGGTCGTACAGGGAGAAGCCCTCTTCGATGAGGCGCAGCCCCAACGGCATGAGCTCGTTCATGCGTGTTTCGAACACGCCCCAGTTGGCATCGTCGGCGGCGACGTGGCGACGGCAGGTGAAGGTGCCCCACGCCATGTGGCGGCGCTCGTCGTCGCCGATGCGCCGGACCAACTCCTGCATGCCGGGCAGGATGCCGCGCTCCACGCAGATCTTGTGCCAACCGAAGTAGCCCGTGAGCGCCAGCATGCCTTCGACCATGTGGTTGTAGGTGACCGAGGCCCGCACTTGGGCGGCCGGTGACGGGTCGACCGACAAGGCGTTGAGGCAGTCGGGCAGCTCCTCGTAGAAGATGGTCCGGTAGGTGGGGATGTCGTCGAGGTACTGGTGCAGGTCGTCGGTGACGCCGACGGCGTCGAGCCACATGCGGAACACCTGAACGTGCTTGGCTTCCTCGAACGCGAACTGCGTCAGGTACATCTCGTCGCCCAGCCGGCCCTCGACCCGCATCGCGGACATGAACGGTTGAATGTCCTCGGTGACCGCTTCCTCGCCGGCGATGAATTCCGCGCACAGCCTGATGGCGTAGTGACGTTCGTCCTCCGAGAGCTGCTCCCAGTCGGCGCGGTCGCGGGAGAAGTCGATGTCGGCCGGGTCCCAGAACTTCGCGTTGCCGCCGGCGAACAACCGCAGCGGCAGGCTGTCCCAGTTGAGTCCCCCTCGAACCATCGAGTTCGTATGCGTGCGTGTCATGAGACCTCCTCGGATCGTTGTGGGGCTGACTGGACGGGCGGGCGCGCTGACGCCGCGAAGGCGGCGGCCAGCACACCGACGAGCCGGCGCACGGCCAGGGCCGGCTGCTCCGGGGTGGGTTCGTCGAGCCCGAGGATCGGGTCCAGGCCGCGCATGTAGGGCGCCAGCGCCAGGTGCGGAAAGATCAAGAGCAGCAACGACATCAGCGCGTCGGTATCCGAGTCGGCGCGCAGATCGCCGCGCGCCTTCGCGTCCCGAACGAGGGGCCGCATCACTTCCAGGTAGTGCCGGTGGATGACGTTCTGCACGCTGACGCGGGCTTCGGTGTCGACCTCGAGGGTCGCCGCGGCGTGCAGCGCGCGCTCGTGCGGGTGGTCGGCGAAGTAGGCCACCCACGCGTCGAGCCAGTCGGTGAGGAAGTCGAAGAACGGCCGGCTCGGGTCCAGCTCCTGGATGCGGTCCTCCATGTACGCGCGCACCCGCTGGCTGGCGATGTCGGCGATGAAGGCGTACAGGTCGCGCTTGTCCGCGAAGTACTGGAACAGGCTGCCTTTGGCGACACCGGCCCGCCGCGCGATGACGTTGAGGCTGCCGCGGGAGAACCCGTGCGCCCCGAACTCGTGTTCCGCGGCTTCGATGATCGCCGCCCGTCGGGCGGGGTCGACCCGCCCCCAAGTCACCGTTGGCAATGCGCCCCCTAACGTCGATGACCACTGGTCATATTACGGTGAGCTGCGTCACAGTCAAGGGTAGGCGCATCGCTTGCGGCCGAGCATCACGCCAGCGTGGCGTTCGCGTCTAAGGCCGCATCTGGTACGCGCCGTTGAGGGGAAGGATGTGCTCCTTCCAGATCTGCGCATAGCGGGAGGGGTCGTGCACCGGGCGGCGGATCATCCGCGTCGCGAATCGGGCTTGGTCGTCCGTCGTCGCGGGTTTGCCGCTCAGCTCCACGGCATAGCCGTTGAAGTCGCGGACCAGCACGGCGAAGATCTCGTCGATCAACGTCTCGTCGACGTCGGACAGCGCGGCCTCCTCGAGGATGAGCTGCGCGTAGGGCACCGTCGCGAACAACTGGCCCACGGCGAACGCGAAGTCGACGTCCCGCTGCTGCGCGGCATCGGGGGTCGCGCTGGCCAGCATGTCGGCGAGCACGTCGATCTGCTTGCGCAGCAATGCCACGTTGGGCAGGTGCCCGAAGCCGTCGAACGGCGCCCGCCAGTCGTGGAAGCGCACCTTGCCCAGACCCCCGGTCGGTCCTTGCGCGAACAGGAACGTGTCATCGGCCGCGTCGTCGCGCCGGCCGATGATCGGCAGGTCGGCGTTGGGGGCGAACAGGAAGTTGGGCATGAACTTGGCGAGCAGCCCGATGTTGATGTGCACCGTGCCCTCGAGCCTTGGCAGCAAACCGATCTCGCGGGTCACGGCCTCGAAGAAGGTGTCCTTCTCCACCCCTTTGGCGGCGATCACGTCCCACAGCGCGATGACGACCCGCTCCCCTTCGCTGGTGATCTTGGCCTTGGTGAGCGGGCTGTACAGCAGGTAGCGCCGGTCATCCGCCGAGGCGCCGCGCATGTAGTCGCAGGCTCGGGTGGCGACCAGCCTCATCGCGACCAGCCGCAGGTAGGCGTCAGTGAGCAGCCGCCGCACATGGCTGAAGTCGGTGACGACGGTCCCGTACAGGACGCGGTTGGAGGCGTGGGTGACCGCCTCGTACATGGCGTGGGTGCACATGCCGACCGCGCCCCAGCCCAGGTTGTACTTGCAGACGTTGACGGTGTTGAGCGCGGCGTGGAAGGCCCCGGGACCGCGGTGCAGGATGTCGGCCTCGGTGACCGGGTAGTCGCGCAGCGCGTAGTTGGCGACGTAGTTCTGCGAGTTCACCACGTTCTTGATCAGGTCGTACCGGTCGTGCTGGGAGTCGGCGGCGAAGAACACATACTCGTCAGACCCGGCGATCTTGCCGAAGGTGGAGACCATCCGCGCCACGTTGGCGTTGCCGATGTAGTACTTCTCGCCGCTCGCGGTCCAGCCGTTTTCCGACGGCGTCAGGATCATGTCGGTCTGGTAGACGTCGGCGCCGTGGGTCTGCTCCGACAGGCCGAAAGCGAACACCTCGCCAGCCTCCAACTGTGCGGCGGCCTTGCGCTTGGCGTCGGTGTTGTCGCTCATCCAGATCGGGCCCAAACCCAGCGCCGTGACCTGGAAGGGGTACCAGTAGCTCAGCCCGTAGAAGCCCACGATCTCGGCGAACTCGCTGATCCGGTAGGTGTCCCAGCGGCAGGCACTCGCTTCTGAGGCACCGTACTCGGACGGCGTCAGCAGCGAGGCGAAGATGCGCTCGCGCCCGATGTGGTCCAAAAAGTCTGAGTACCACACCCGTTCGTGATCATCGGACTTCAGCCGCGCCTTGCCCCGCGACTCGAAGAAGTCCACCGTCGCGGCCATGATCTCCCCCGAGCGACGGTCTGGATATTGACGTTGCAGATGGTTGGGATTGAGCAGCATGACGGGGCTCCCGCGGGGTTCCGGTTCGGACGAGGGTGACGGTACTGCACCGCCGGGGCCGTCGGGGCGGACCGGAATAAATCGGCACTGTTGTCCGACCACCGAGTCGACCTAGCATCAGTCCCGTGTCAGAACTCAATACCGCCCGCGGCGCCATCGATACCTCCGACCTCGGCGTGACGCTCATGCACGAGCACGTGTTCATCATGACCACGGAGATCGCCCTGAACTACCCCGAAGCCTGGGGCGACGAGGAACGCCGGGTGGCCGACGCCGTCGACCGGCTCAACGAGCTGAAGTCCCGCGGGGTGGACACCATCGTGGACCTCACCGTGATCGGGCTCGGCCGCTACATCCCGCGCATAGCGCGCGTCGCCGCGGCCACCGACCTGAATATCGTTGTGGCGACTGGGCTTTACACCTACAACGACGTGCCGTTCCGGTTCCACTACGAGGGCCCGGGCGGCATGTTGGACGGTCCGGAGATCATGACGGAGATGTTCGTCCGCGACATCGAGCAGGGCATCGCCGACACCGGCGTCAAGGCCGGGATCCTCAAGTGCGCCACCGACGAGCCGGGCCTCACCCCCGGCGTCGAGCGGGTGCTGCGCGCCGTCGCCCAGGCGCACAAGCGCACCGGGGTGCCGATCTCCACGCACACCCACGCCGGGCTGCGGCGCGGGCTCGAACAGCAGCGCATCTTCGAAGAGGAGGGCGTCGACCTGACCCGGGTGGTCATCGGCCATTCCGGTGACAGCACCGACATCGGGTACCTCGAGGAGCTCATCGCCGCGGGCTCGTATCTCGGGATGGACCGTTTCGGCCTCGACGTGATCTCGCCGTTCGAGGAGCGGGTGAAGATCGTGGCACAGATGTGCGAGCGCGGGCACGCCGACAAGATGGTGCTCTCGCACGACGCCAACTGCTATTTCGACGCGCTGCCCGAAGAGCTGGTTCCCCAGATGGCGCCGAATTGGCATTACCTGCACATCCACAACGACGTCATCCCCGCGCTCAAGGAGCGCGGCGTCACCGACGAGCAGCTGCACACCATGCTGGTCGACAACCCCCGCCGCATCTTCGAGCGCCAGGGCGCATATGAGTGAGCCGGTCGCGCCGATCGGCACCCAGATCGCCGCGCTGGCCCAACTCGCGCCCGACGAGCCCGCCGTCACCTGTGACGGGCTGACGCTCACCCGCACCGAACTCGACGCCTCCACGAACCGGTTGGCCCGCGCCTACGCCGACCGCGGCGTCGGCGTCGGCGACTACGTGACCATGGTGCTGCCCAACTCCGTGGAGTGGATCCAGGCCGCGGTGGCGTGCTGGAAGCTGGGCGCGGTGCCCCAGCCGCTGTCGGCGCGGCTGCCGGACGCGGAGCTGCAAGGGCTGCTGGAGCTGCGGCCGCCGGCCCTGCTAGTGGGCCGCGAGCATCCCCAAATTCCCAGTGTCCCAGCCGGTTTCACCCCCGGCCCGGAATGCTCCGACGCGCCGCTGCCGGAAGCGGTGTCGCCGGTGTGGAAGGCGATGGGGTCCGGCGGCAGCACCGGCCGGCCCAAGCTCATCGAATCCGGCGGTGACAGCCGGATACCGGCCGCCATCGGCTATCCGCTCGGCGCGCAAGAGGGCGACACCACCCTCGTCCCGATCCCGTTGTCCCACAACACCGGTTTCACCACCGCGACGCTTGCCCTGTTGATGCGCCATCACCTGGTGTTGATGAGCCGGTTCGACCCGGAGCGGTTCCTGCGGCTGATCACCGAACACCGCGTGACCTTCCTGACCACGGTGCCGACGATCATGCAGCGGGCGCTGCCCGTCTACCACGCCGATCCCGGGTCCTACGACCTCTCATCCATCCGGCGGTTCTGGCACATGGGGGCGCCGTGCCCGCCCGCCGTCAAGCAGGCGTGGATCGACCTGCTTGCCCCGGAGAAAGTCTGGGAACTCTACGGCGGCACGGAATTACAGGCGCTCACCTTCATCTCCGGCGACCAGTGGCTGACCCACCGCGGCTCGGTGGGCGTGGTGGTTGCCGGCGAGATGAAGGTGCTCGACGACGACGGCAACCCCTGCCAGCCCGGCGTGGTCGGCGAGATCTACATGCGTCCCGGCGCGGGCAGCGCGCCCACCTACCGCTACGTCGGCGCCACGGCGAAGAGCCGCGACGGCTGGGATTCCCTCGGCGATCTGGGCCATTTCGACGCCGACGGGTTCCTGTACCTTTCCGATCGTCGCGTCGACATGTTCACCGTCGGCGGCCGCAACGTGTACCCAGCCGAGATCGAAAATGCGTTGTCGGCACACCCGGACGTGTTGTCCTGCCTCGTGGTCGGCGTTCCCGACGTCGATCTGGGACAGGTGCCCTACGCGCTGGTGCACGCGGCAGACGGTTCCACGCTGGACGCCGCCGGGGTGCAGGAATTTCTGCGCGAGCACCTCGCGGCGTACAAGGTGCCGCCGACCCCCGACTTCGTCGAATTCGTCGACGCCCCGTTGCGTGACGACGCCGGCAAGGCCCGGCGGTCCGCGGTGCGCGCCGAGATCGTCGCCCGCCTGCAGGCGGCGGAAGCGAGCTGACGTCTGTAGTGCGCCCCACATCGGCCAGAGAATTGGGCTGTTTCGCGCTCGGTGTTTACGAGCTACGCGCTAGATGGTCACCAGTTTGCATATTCGGGGGTTCGGCGTCTCTCACCCTAGTGCGCCATGCCGAAACGGATACACGGCACAACCAGTCGCTCAGTAGCCAGCTTGGCGGATTAACGAGCTGAAAGGTCCCGCGCACGCTGCGAGATGAGGCGGCAATGCATGAGCGGTCACGGTGACTGGCCTACACCGACGTCGGTTGCCTAAACTTTCGCTCGTGCATGAGATATTACGGGTGCATACAGCGGGTTTGCAGGCGATGGCCACCCGCTGGGCCGCCTCTGCTGAGGCACTAAACGCGACGGCGTCGCCGGCCAATCTCGGCTTTTCGTGGCAGCCCAGCACGGCCGCAGTCAATGCCGCCCACGCCGAAGTCACTGTCTTCTCCATGGCATTGGCCACGCGGGTAAGTTCTTGCGCTGCGCACGTCGCTGAAGCAGACACCCGCTACCTTGCCAACAAGGCTCAAGCGGCTAATCGTCTGGCCTCTGTGATGCAACCGGTGACCAGCGTGTAGCGATGGCCGCGATCGCAGGGGTTCCTGGGCTGTCAGCGCTGTTAGCCTGGCCCACTGACCATCTCACGGATGCGGCCGTCCAATGGGAGACCGTTGCCGAGCGCAGCTATGCACTGTCCCACCAGGTCTGGCGGGAAGCCGTCTCGGTCGATTGGCGAGGTGAAGCCGCCGATGCGGTGCGCGTCACGACGCACGCCGACATGCGAACCACCAGCGCGGCAGCCGACCAGCTACAGGCGGCGGCCCGTGTCGCGCGCAACGCATCCTCGGATTTGCACGTGGCCCGCTCCCGCCTCCGCTATGCCGTACAAGTTGCCCAGAGTGCGGGATACGAGGTAGGCGAGGACCTTTCGGTTACCGATCGCCTGAGCGGCGGATCGACCGCACAGCGAGCAGTTCGCCAAGGCGAAGCGCAAACACTCGCCAGCGATATCCGTCAGCGCGCTGCCCAGCTCGTCGCACTGGACCAACAGGTCGCTGGCAAGATTTCCACCGCCCTAGCTGGCATCGGCGCCAGTTTCCCGCGACACCCAGCCCTTGGCAGTCCACCGAAAGACAGCCACGTTTACAGCGTTGACAACCACACCTTTAAAGATGACCCAGCCCGGCCGCCATGGGAGCCACCGCCACCGCCATACCCTCAAGGACCGCCTGCAGGCCCAGGATTGCCACCTGAAGGCCTTCGCCCACCTGTCGAAGGACCACTGACCACAGGACCAGCTAGTAAGCCGAGTGTCGCGTCGAAAGGTGGCCAGAGCTTGTGGGACAAGGACGGTGGCGAGTGGCGATACGACCCCGGCCAGGATTCACGTCACTACCCGCATTGGGATTACAACCCGCACGCACAGAAATTTGATCAGTGGAGAAACGTCGGAATCAACGACCTCCCAACCCATAAGGAAGGGGTAGCTCCGCCGCGCTCGGGCACGGTCGGCACCCCGCCCGCCGCCCCAGCCCCGCAACCCGCACCCCCTGCGCCTAAACCACCAGCGCCAAAGCTCGGTGAGGGGCCGATGATTGGCGGCGGACCCTCCTTCGGACCACAAGTAGTCCCGCCTCCCCACGCCCATCCGCACTGGCTTGGTGAAACCAACATCGAAGAATGGGAGGAAGGTCCGGCCGGCAGCCACTAACACAATCTGGCCATTACGATCTTGTTTAACGGTGAGAAAGCACGGTGCTTATGAGCCTGATCTATGCCGAACTGGCCGAGAAGTTGCACTTCGGCGATGACGCGGTGTTGTTGGCCATGGACGACGCCGGGGTAAGTGAAGTGCGGGCCGCGGTGACCCAAGCGGCGCAGCATGGTTCGGCTCAACTGGACCATGGTGCGACGATTCACCAGTTTTTCATCGAACCCGGCGCAGCTGAGGTTGAGTTCCATGAAGGTCTCGTGGTTTGGCGGCTCGATGCCGCCAAGGCGGAGGAAATCACGGTATTGCTGGACTCAATGGTCGACTCTGGAATCCCCGAAGGCCACCACTATGTGGATATCTCCAAGCCTGCAGACATGCTCGTCCTCTCGCGAAACGAGTACCCCCTGAACCTTCTACCTCCCGAAGCCGTATACCCCCCGCCCGCCCATTCTGCTTTTTGAGGACCGTCGGGTCGGCAGCTACTACGTCTGCCTCGCCGAGATCGCGAACACGCTGGGGCACACGGCCGACGTCTCGGTCCTGGATTCGGTTGGCGTGCAGGCGTTCTGCATGACCCGGGGCGGACCACAAGGTGCCCTATAACGTCGAGTTCGTCCAGCAGACCTGCGGTCGCAACAAGCCGACTCGCAAGCGGCCTGACACGCGCCAAGAATTCTCCAAGCCTGCGGGCTCATCATCTGGCAATGCAGATCGAACCGCTGAGTACCGAGCTGATCGAACGCTACCTGCGATCGCGTGAGTTGCGCTTCTTCCGCAGCGATGACGGCGAGGAGTTCATGATGCTGCCCAGCTACGAGCGCGGCAAGCTGCACGTGAACCTGCGTATCAACGGTTTGCGGCGCGATGTCTTCGAGATCTCGATCAGCCCCGCCGGGCACTACCCCGCCACCGAGCGGACGCGCCTGATGGAGTTGGTCAACGACTGGAATCGCGAAACCCATTGGCCCAAGGCGTTTGTGCGCGAGACCGCCCGGCCCAGCCATGTCAGCGTGGTCGGTGAGAACGCTTACCTGCTGAGCGACGGCATCCACGTCGAGGGGCTGGGTAACCTGGTCCGATCCACCGTCGAGTACGGTGCCGATCTGTTCCAGAAGATCGAGCGCGCAGTCTGCCTGCCGTCCGCCGACACTCTGGAAGAGTGGATGGACCGTACCGGCTAGGGCGCGATCGCGTCCGCCTCGGCGTCCACGGCGTCTGCGGTTTCGGCCGGCCTTTCGCGTTTCTCCCAGTGCCGCAACGCTTCCCGGCAGGGCGACTCTACCAGCCCGTAGCTGACGGCGGCGATCGCCCAGCCGAAGACCATCGTCAGCGCCAACACCGCGGGCATGCGGCCGGTGAACGCGAACGTCCCGAGCACCGGGAACACCATGGCCAGCGCGGCCAGATGCCACACGAACAGGCCGTAAGACCACCGGCCCAGCGTCACCATGCCGGTGCTGCCCAGCAGCCGGTGCGCGGTGTCGACCCGGTCCAGCACCAGTGGGGCGACGAGCGCGAACGCCACCAGCGAGCCCGCGGCCGTCTTCACCGCGAACTGGGTGGCCGTGCCGGGAATCAGGCCCTCCGGGCCCGCCAGCGGGGAGGCCGCCAGCAGGTAGGCCAGCACGGCGACGGCGGCCATCGGCACCCGCCGGCGAGCGCAGCGGTGCGGCAGGCCGACCGGGCTGTGGACCCATTCGGCCAGCAGCATGCCCGCGGCGAACCAGGAGAAGAAGGCCGGCGGCCAATTGAGCGGGTTGGTGCCGGATCCGGAATGGATGGGCACCCAACCCCAGGCCCAGCTCAGCGCCGCCAGCGCGGCGATCGTCGGCACCCGCGCGCCGACCGGCAGCCGCCGGGCCAGCAGCGCCAGCAGCGGCAACGCCAGGTAGAAGCTCACCTCGACCGAGAGGCTCCACATCTGGGTCAGCCCGCCCGTCAGGGTGAGCGGCACATAGATCTGGGTGAGGGTCAGGTTGGCCAGCCACACGGTCGGGCTGGCGTGATCCGCGTCGGGCAGCAGCGACAGGATCACGACGACCGCCACCACGTAGGCGGGCATGATGCGCACCACCCGAGACCGCAGATAGTGGCCGGTGCGGGGACGCGGTCCCAGGCCGCGTGCCGCCGCTGCGTGGCCGCGCCACAACAGGAAACCCGACAGCGCGAAGAACACCGCGACGGCGAGATCGAAGCGGCCGAAGAGCCGGCCGGGGACACCGCTGGAGTGCCCAGTCTGGAAAGCGACGTGCGTGACGACCACGCCCATGGCGGCGCAGGCGCGCATCCCCTCCACGGCGGGCAGGAAGCTGCGCGTCCCGCCCACCTGCCGGCCATCGGTCATCCCCACAGTCTGCATCTGATGGGTGGGGAGAACGAATGGGTACACCCGAGGCACCCGTGCGCGATAGCGACAGGTTCGTAAGCCGAGGCCTTACGTTCTGCTGTTAGGGTCGAACGGGTTTGCCTCGGTGCTTGCTCAGGTCGGGGCGGGTCGCGGCTGACGGCGCAAGAGAGCACTAGGAGGGCACAGCAACGTGAACCGAGCAGTCATGTTGCGGTTCGCCGCATGCGGGATCATCGGTCTCGGGGCCGCCCTGCTGATCGCCGCGCTGCTGTTGTCGACGTACACCACCAGCAGGATCACGAAGGTCCCGCTCAACATCGACAGCACGCTGATCAGCGATGGCACCGGGACCGCGCTGGACTCCGCGTCCCTGTCGACCGATCACGTCGTCGTCAACCAGAACGTCCCCCTGGTCTCCCAGCAGCAGGTCAGCGTCGAGTCGCCCGCCAACGCCGACGTGGTCACGCTGCAGGTCGGAACCTCGGTCCGGCGCACCGACAAGCAGAAGGACAGCGGCCTGCTGCTGGCGATCGTCGACACCGTCACCCTCAACCGCAAGACCGCGATGGCGGTCTCCGACGACACCCACACCGGCGGCTCGGTCCAGAAGCCGCGCGCGGTCAACGACGAGAACCCGCCCACCGCGATGCCCCTGCGGCACGACGGGTTGTCCTACCGGTTCCCGTTCCACACCGAGAAGAAGACGTACCCCTACTTCGATCCGATCGCGCAGAAGCCGTTCGACGTCAACTACGACAGCCAAGAAGACGTCAACGGCCTGACCACCTACAAGTTCACCCAGAACATCGGCTACAACGCCGACGGCAAGCTGGTCGCCCCGGTGCCGTACCCGTCGCTGATGGCCGGCAACGAGGATGCCAAGCAGACCACCTCCGCGGCGATGTGGGGCGTGCAGGGCGGCGACCCGAACGAGCAGATCACCATGACCCGCTACTACGCGGCGCAGCGGACCTTCTGGGTGGACCCGGTCTCGGGCACCATCGTCAAGGAGACCGAGCACGCCAACCACTACTTCGCCCGCGACCCGCTCAAGCCGGAGCTGACGCTGGCCGACTACAAGGTCACCTCCAACCAGGACACCGTGGAATCGCAGGTCAACGCCGCCCGCGACGAGCGCGACCGGCTGTCGCTGTGGTCGCGGGTGCTGCCGATCACCTTCACCGCGGTCGGTTTGATCGCGCTGGTCGGCGGCGGCCTGCTCGCCTCGTTCAGCCTGCGGACCGAGAGCGCGCTGACCGATCCCGGCCTGGACCGGGGTGACCAGGACTTCTTCGGCCGCAGCGGGCTCGAGGAGCCGGTGCCCGGCGCCGAGGCCGAGACCGAGAAGCTGCCCACGCAGCGCCCCGGCTCGCGCGACGAGCCCGGCGCGGGCGCGCCCACTCTGGGCTCCGATGAGCCGCCCGAGTCGGGGCCGCCCGAGCCCGCCGGTCCACCCGAACGGGAATAGCCGGCCAGGTGCGCTGGACCCGACCCGGGTACGCGTTGGTCTTGGCGCTGCTGGTGGTCGGGCCGCTGCTCAAGCCCGGTTACCTGCTGCTGCGCGACGCGGTGTCCACGCCGCGCTCGTTTCTCTCCGATACCGCGCTGGGCTTGACGTCGGCGCCACGGGCGACACCGCAAGACTTCGCGGTGGCGCTGGCCTCACATGTGCTGGACGGCGGCGTGGTGGTGAAGGCGCTACTCATTCTTGGGCTCTGGCTCGCGGGATGGGGCGCGGCCCAACTGGTCGCGACTGCGCTGCCCGACGCGGGTGTGGCCGGTCAGCTCGTCGCGACCACGCTGGCGATCTGGAACCCCTATGTCGCCGAGCGGCTACTCCAGGGCCATTGGAGCCTGCTGGTCGGCTACGGCTGCCTGCCCTGGGTTGCGGCGGCGATGCTGGGGCTACGGACGGCCTCCGGCTCGTTCTTCGGGTTGGTCTTCTGGATCGCGCTTGCCGGGCTGACGCCGACCGGTCTGCTGCTCGCCGCGACCGTCGGGCTCGTGTGCGTGGCCGTATCCGGCGGCGGCCGGTCCCGCCGGGTGTGCGCCGCGGTGACGCTGGGCGCCGCGCTGGTCGCGGCGCTGCCCTGGCTGACCGCGTCGGCGCTGGGCCCGTCGTTGCCCTCCCACACGGCGGCGAACACGCTCGGGGTGGCCGCGTTCGCGCCGCGCGCCGAGCCGGGTCTGGGCACCCTCGCCAGCCTGGCCAGCCTGGGCGGGATCTGGAACGGCGAGGCGGTGCCGATCTCGCGGACCACCGTGTTCGCGGTGGCGTCGGCCGTGGTGCTGCTGGGCGTGGTGGCGGTCGGGTTGCCGACGGTGGCGCGCCGCCCCGCGGTGCGACCGCTGCTCGTGCTGGCGGCCGCGGCCGTCCTGGTTCCGGCCGGGCTGGCGACCGGCCCGGGCCTGCACCTGCTGGGCGCGCTGGTTGACGCCGCGCCCGGATTCGGTGTGCTGCGCGACGGGCAGAAATGGGTGGCGCTCGCGGTGCCGGGCTACGCGTTGGCGGGCGCCGGTGCGGTGGTGGCGCTGAGCCGGTGGGTGTGGCCGGCCCTGACGGCGCCGGTGTGCTGCCTCGCGCTGATCTTCGCGCTGCCCGACCTGGCCTGGGGCGTGTGGGGCCAGGTGTCGCCAGTGCAGTACCCGCGCGGGTGGGCGGCGGTGGCCGCCGCGATCAACGGCCAGCCCGCCGCGGTGGCGGTGTTGCCGGCCGGCACCATGCGGCTGCACTCGTGGTCGGGCCGGGCGCCGGTGCTGGATCCGTTGCCCCGCTGGGTGCGCGCCGACGTCTTGAGCACGGGCGACCTGGTCATCTCGGGGACCGTCATCCCGGGCGAGGGCGCCCGGGCCCGTGCGGTGCAGCAGTTGCTGCTGGCCGGGCCCGACCCGTCCGCCCTGGCCCCCGCCGGGGTGGGCTGGCTGGTCGTGGAGTCCGACACCGCCGGGGACATGGGCGCGTCCGCGCGGACCCTCGATGCGCTGACGCCGGTCTACCGCGACGACGACCTCGCGCTCTACCGCATCGGCGGCCACACCGCGGAGGTGTCCGCCTCGGCCCGCGTTGCGACGCTGATCGCGCATCTGGCGTGGCTGGCGGCGCTGATGCTGGGCGGCGCCGGCGCGGCCTTCGACGCGTGGCGGCGGTGGCGGATTGGTGCTACACCACGCCGCTGACCGGGTGGCCGGTCCGCACGGCCTCCAAGACCGCGCGCATGGCGTCGGCGCTTTGCCGCCAAGAGAATTCACCGCTTCGGGTGTGCGCCTTGGCGCCGAGTTGATCGCGGAGCACGGGGTCGGAGAGCACCTCTTCGAGACGATCCACCAGTTCGGCGTGGGTGTCCACCAGGATTCCGGTCACCTCGTCGACGATCGAGTCCGACAGACCGCCCGAAGACCGGTAGCCGATAGTCGGCACCCGATGCTGGGCCGCCTCGACGACCGCCAGGCCCCAGCCCTCCTTGCGCGAGGGCAGCAGCTGCACCCAAGAGCCTTGCAGCACATGGTGTTTGGTCACGTCATCGACGTGGCCGTGAAACGTCACCGCGTCGGAGATGCCGAGCCGATGGACGTGGTCGACGAGCCGCTGTCGCCACCAGCCGTCGCCGACGATGTCGAGGTGCAGGCCCGGCATGCGCGGCCGCAGCTGCGCGACGGCCTCGAGAGCGTCTTCGATCTGCTTGTGCGGCACCAACCGCGACAGGACCACCACCCGCGGCGTGGCGGCGCGCGGGCCGGACAGCGTGCGCGCCGGGGCCTCGTCGAGGCCGTTGCGCACCACCGCGATCCGCGCGTTGTCGACCCCGAGCGTCACCAGGTCGCGCGCCGACGGCAGCGACACCGTCACGTACTGGTTGCCCCGGTTCAGCCACGGCGACAACGTCGACTCGACGAACCAGCCGAGCCGGCCCAGCACCGGCCCGGCCACCGGCCACTGCTCGCGGTGGCAGTGGTGCACCAGCACGACGACCCGGCGGCCGTACACCAGCCGGGCGAGGAACGGCAGGCCGTTCTGGGTGTCGACGACCACGTCGGGCCGCACCCGCCGCAGCGGTCCGAGGCCCAGCCGCGCCGCCGCCATCGCGAGTAGGGCCCAGACGTAGACGGAATACCGGCCGCCGGCGCGGTCGATGCGCACGCCGTCGACCACTTCGCGCCGTGAAGCCCCGGGGTAGCGGGCGGTGCGCAGCGTGACATCGATGCCGGACGCGGCCAGCTGCGCGCCGATGCGCTGCAAGTAGGCTTCGCTTCCGCCGCCCTGCGGGTGTCCGGTATCGCGCCAGCACAGCAAGAGCACGGAGCGCAGACCAGACATCACCGGTCAGCCTAGCCCGGTGACCTAGCCCAGCGGCGATGCGCTCGCGGGGGCGGCCCGTTCCTTCACTTGGGCCACACTGGCCTCCGCCGGGGACGGACTAGAACTGCCCGACGGCGCGCCCGCGCTGCGTAGGGTTGGCCGGTGGCCGTGACTGACGTCTTCGCGCGCCGGGCGACCCTGTCGCGCGCGCTGCGGCTGCTGTCGGAATTCCGCTTCGAGCAGTCGGAGCCGGCCCGGTTCTACGGCGCGCTGGCGGCCGATACCGCGGCGATGGTCGGCGACCTGTGGCTGGCCGCGACCGGCGAGAGCCCGGCCGGCCGCACCCTGCTCGACGTCGGCGGCGGTCCCGGCTACTTCTCGGCCGCGTTCGCCGACGCCGGAATCCGCTACGTCGGCGTCGAACCCGACCCGAGCGAGATGCACGCCGCGGGACCCACGTCCGCGAACGGGGCGGGGAACTTCGTCCGGGCCTCGGGCATGGCGCTGCCGTTCGCCGACGACTCGGTGGACATCTGCCTGTCGTCCAACGTCGCCGAACACGTGCCGCGACCGTGGCAGCTCGGCACCGAGATGCTGCGGGTGACCAAGCCGGGCGGGCTGGCCGTGCTCAGCTACACCGTCTGGCTGGGCCCGTTCGGCGGGCATGAGATGGGCCTGACCCATTACCTCGGCGGCGCCCGGGCCGCGGCCCGCTACGCCCGCAAACACGGGCATCCGGCGAAAAACAACTACGGGTCGTCGTTGTTCGCGGTGTCGGCGGCCGACGGCCTGCGATGGGCGGCCAGCACCGGGGCCGCGGTGGCGGCATTTCCCCGCTACCACCCCCGATGGGCGTGGTGGATGACCGCGGTGCCGCTGCTGCGGGAGTTCCTGGTCAGCAATCTGGTGCTGGTCCTGCAACCCCAATAGTGAAACGTGTTCTCGTTTCGCGTCGGCTTGGGTAGGGTTGGGCCCATGCGCGCCGGCGACGATGCAGCGCGGAGCAATGAGGAGGAGCGGCGCAGATGGCCGACAGCAAGACCGAATACGACAAGCTTTTCATCGGCGGCAAGTGGACTGAGCCGTCGACCGACGAGGTGATCGAGGTGCGCTGCCCGGCCACCGGCGAGTATGTCGGCAAGGTGCCGCTGGCGGCGGCCGCCGACGTCGACGCCGCGGTGGCCGCGGCCCGCGCGGCCTTCGACAACGGACCCTGGCCCACGACCCCACCGAAGGAGCGCGCGGCCGTCATCGCCAACGCGCTCAAGTTGATGGAGGAGCGCAAGGACCTGTTCACCCAGCTGCTGGCGGCCGAGACCGGCCAGCCGCCGATGGGCGTCGAAACGATGCACTGGATGAGCTCGATCGGGGCGCTGAACTTCTTCGCCGGCCCCGCCGCCGACCAGGTCAAGTGGAAAGAGGTCCGCACCGGCGGCTACGGGCAGAGCATCGTCTACCGCGAGCCCATCGGCGTGGTGGGCGCGATCGTCGCGTGGAACGTGCCCCTGTTCCTGGCCGTCAACAAGTTGGGCCCGGCGCTGCTGGCCGGCTGCACCGTGGTGCTCAAGCCGGCCGCCGAAACCCCGCTGAGCGCAAACGCTTTGGCTGAGGCCTTCGCCGAGGCGGGGCTGCCCGAGGGTGTGCTGTCGGTGGTGCCCGGCGGAATCGAGACCGGCCAGGCGCTGACCTCCAACCCGGGAGTCGATCTGTTCTCCTTCACCGGCAGCTCGGCGGTCGGCAAGGAGATCGGCCGCCGCGCCGCGGACATGCTCAAGCCGTGCACCTTGGAGCTCGGCGGGAAGTCGGCGGCCATCGTCCTCGACGACGTCGACCTGGCCGCCGCGATCCCGATGTTGGTGTTCTCCGGGATCATGAACACCGGACAGGCCTGCGTCGCCCAGACCCGGATCCTGGCCCCGCGCTCCCGCTACGACGAAATCGTCGACGCGGTAAGCGCTTTCGTGCAGGCGCTGCCCGTGGGCCTGCCGTCGGACCCGGCCGCCCAGATCGGTTCGCTGATCTCCGAGAAGCAGCGCGCGCGGGTCGAGGGCTACATCGCCAAGGGCATCGAAGAGGGCGCGCGGCTGGTGTGCGGCGGCGGCCGCCCCGAGGGCCTGGACGGCGGCTTCTTCGTGCAGCCCACGGTCTTCGCCGACGTCGACAACAAGATGACGATCGCCCAGGAGGAGATCTTCGGGCCCGTGTTGAGCATCATTCCCTACGACACCGAGGAGGACGCGATCAAGATCGCCAACGACTCGGTGTACGGCCTGGCCGGCAGCGTGTGGACCACCGACGTGGAACGCGGCATCGCGGTCTCGGAGAAGATCCGCACCGGCACTTACGCGATCAACTGGTATGCGTTCGACCCCTGTTGCCCGTTCGGGGGTTACAAAAACTCCGGCATCGGCCGCGAGAACGGCCCTGAAGGTGTCGAGCACTTCACCCAGCAGAAGAGCGTGCTCATGCCGATGGGCTACACGATCGACAGCTAACGCTCCGCACGCCGAGCGCGCACTCACCGCCAGGGATCACCAGGAACCTCGCGGTGGGTGCGCGCTCGGCGTTTCGCTTTTGACGGCTGTGCCCGCCGCGGTGAGGCATGACCCGCAAATTATGCAATAAAGCATAGAAACCTGCTTGTTACACGACCGTCAATCAGCGTTCAGGCCCTCTCGCAACGACGTTTCCCGTGGTTCGACGTTTGCATAGGGAATAGATTTGCTTACTGGACCGCTGTCTTATATGCTTCTAAGCATAATCATGGGCTGCACTTAGGCCGGGAGAGAATCATGTGGATCATCGAGCTGAACATCGGCGGCTATCAATTCACCCGCGAGATGCCCGACCTCAAGCGCCGGAATTTCCGCTTCAGCCCCCGCAGCATGCATTGGCCGGTACTGCGGCATTCACACGCTGCATGACGTTAGCCACGGGAGGCACGAGAGTGGCGACCACGAGCGAAACGACGCAAGACCTCACCCCGACGAAGCGCGGCGGCACGCGCAGGAAAATGCTGGCCAGTGCCGCCGAGGTGATGCGTGAACGAGGCGCCGCGGGAGTGACCATCGATGCGGTGCTCGCGCGCAGCGGCGCACCGCGCGGCTCGGTCTACTACCACTTCCCCGACGGCCGCAACCAGATCCTGATCGAGGCGCTGCGGTATTCCGGGGATTCCATCACCGCGATGATCGACGACGCCGCCGAGCAGGGCGCCCGGGTGCTGCTGGCCAAGTTCGTCGAGTTCTGGGAGCGTCTGCTGACCGAGGATGGGTTCAACGCCGGCTGCCCGGTGGTGGCGGCGGCGATCGGCTCGGACGACGACGACGCCCAGCTTTCCGCCGAGGCCGGTGCCATCCTTGGCCGCTGGTGCGCGTCGCTGACCCGGGCGTTCACCCACGACGGATTCGACGAGCCATGCGCCGCCTCGCTGGCGGTGATGTCGATCGCGGCGCTGGAGGGCGCCATCGTGCTGTCCCGCTCGACCGGCAGCATCGACCCGTTGCGTCAGGTCGGCGATCAGCTCGAATTCCTGATCAAGGCAAGGGAATTCGTGCTCCGCAACAATATCGGGGAGTAACTCCTCAGTCGCTGGCAGGCAGCGGCTTGACCTCTTTGAGCTGCAGCGCGGTCGCACCGACGCTCAGGCTCCCGGCACCCGGCTTGGTCACCAGCACCTCGGCACCGGTCTCGTCGACGTAGCGCTTGCCCATCACGGTGCCCTCGGCAAAGGCCGGGTCCAATTCGCCCGAACGCTCGGCGCCTATCGGCACCATAGGCGCACCGCCACAACGCAAGTCGTCGAGGCTGTCGGCGCTCCTGACGACGATCACCTGCGTGTCACACACCTGGCTGGCCAAGCGGGTTCCGTTCTTGATCATGCCTTCAGCCCTTCTAGCATCTCGATGATCTCCCGGCGAAGTACCTTGCCGGTGGGGGTCGTGGGCAGCTCGTCGCGAAACACTACCCGGTCCGGGGTTCGCGACCCGCGCAAGCTTTTCCGGACATGCTCGCGCAATTGCTCCGGATCCGGTTCCGCGCCGGGGCGGGGCACCACCACCGCGACGATCGCCTGGCCCCACTGCGGGTCCTCGACACCGACCACGGCGACATCCCGCACGTGCGGGTGCTCCACCAAGACCTCCTCGAGCTCGGCGGGCGCGATGTTCTCACCGCCGCGGATGATGGTGTCGTCGCTGCGGCCGCCGATGAACAGGTAACCGTCCTCGTCGAGCATGGCGATGTCTTTGGTTGGGAACCAGCCGTTTTCGTCGAGCACCGAGCCGATCCCGGTGTAGCGGCCGGAGACCTGCTCGCCGCGGACGAACAGCTCGCCGGTTTCACCCGGCCCGAGCACGTTGCCGTCCTCGTCGCGGATCTCGATCTCGATGCCGGGCACCGGTTGCCCGACCGACGCCAGCCGCCTGGCGACCTGCGGCGTCTCCGCGGCCTGCGCCGCCCGGTGGTCGTCCGGGGTGAGCACCGCGATGGTCGAGCTCGTCTCGGTCAGGCCGTAGGCGTTGACGAAACCCACGTCCGGCAGAAGTTCGAGGGCCCGGCGGACGAGTGGCAGTCCCACCTTGGACCCGCCGTAGGCCAGGTTGCGCAGCGACGGCAGCTCGTGGCCGCCGGCCTCCAGCGCGGCAACGATGCGGTCCAGCATGGTGGGCACCACGGTCGCGGTGGTCACGTTCTCGGCGTTGATCAGCCGAACCCATTCCTGCGCATCGAAATTCGGCAGGTAGACCATCTTGCGCCCGGCGTACAGGTTCGACAGCGCGGCCCCCACCCCGGCGATGTGATAGGGCGGCACGCAGATCAGCGCGGCGTCGCTCTCGGCGGCCGACTCGAATTCCACGGTGCCGGTCACGTAGCTGGTCAAGTTGTTGTGCGACAGTTCGACGGCCTTGGGTTGCGACGTGGTGCCCGAGGTGAACAGCACGATCGCGACCGAGTCCGGGTCGGCAAACTCCGCGGCCGGCTCGTTATCGCGGGCGGCCGAAAGGAATTCGTCGGTGGTCATCAGCCGCGCCGCGGCGTCGCCGACCATGTCCCGGTAGCGGCTGTCGACGATCACCAGCGGCTCGGGCAGGCGGCCGATGAGCGCCTGGATGCCGTCGGCGGACAGCCGGTAGTTGATCGGGGTGAAGGGCAGCCCGGCGCGGGCGGCGGCGAAGATCAGCACCGGCAGCATCGCACCGCCGGTGCCCACGTAGGCGACGTGCCGGGCATTCGATCCCGCGATCACCCCGGCGCCGCCGTCGGCGAGATCGCTGAGCTGCTGCGTTGTCAGCCGTGTGTCGCCGGAGACCACCGCCGTCCGCTCGGGATTGCTCGACGCGGCCATCTCGAGCAGCAGCGAAATGCTCATCCTCGGTCTTTCCGGTTCCTCAGCGGTTTACAAAACTACGCCATAGTGTAACTCGGCCGCTTACGTGCCCGTCCAGCGCGGTGGGCGCTTCTCAGCGAAGGCGATCGCGCCCTCTTTGGCGTCGTTGGACGCGAACACCGGCGCCAGCAGCTTGTTCTGCTCGGCGAACATCTCCTCGGGGCTCCAGCCGCGCGACTCGACGATGATCCGCTTGGTGGCGGCCACCGCCAACGGCCCGTTGGCGGCGATCTTCTCGGCCAGCGCGATGGCCTCGTCGAGCGCCTTGCCCGGCTCGGCCAAGACGTTGACCAGCCCCAGCTTGTGCGCACGTTCGGCCGGCAGGTTGTCGCCGGTGAGCGCGAGCTCCATGGCGATCGCGGACGGGATGCGCTGCGGCAGCCGCAGCAGACCGCCGCCACCGGCGACCAGCCCGCGCTTGACCTCGGGGATGCCGAAGGCGGAATCCTTGGACGCGACGATCAGATCGGTGGCCAGGGCCAACTCGGTTCCGCCGGCCAGGGCGTAGCCCTCGACCGCCGCGATGAGCGGTTTGACGGGCGGGCGTTCGGTGAAGCCCATGCCGCGCCCCTGGACTATGGGGAGCTCGCCGCGCGCGAAGGCCTTGAGGTCCATGCCCGCGCAGAACGATCCACCGGCGCCGGTCAGGATGCCCACCGAAAGACCCGGGTCGCCGTCGAGCCGGTCGACGGCCTCGGCCAGGCCGTTGGCCACCGCGGCGTTGACCGCGTTCTTGGCCTTCGGCCGGTTGATCGTGATGATCAGGATCCGATCCCGTTGTTCGACCAGGACTTCGGGTTCGCTGGCTTCTTCGCTCACGGTGCTCACGTGCCGCACAGCTCCTTAGGGGTAGGGATGGCTGCTTATCCGACCGATGGTAACGGTCCACGGAAATGGCATTGGCACCAGTCGAGAGTCCCGTTTCCGGGAACAGTCCTCAGGCCGGCGCCATCGCGGCTTCAATGACGGTGAGGTCCTCGGAAAGCCCTGCAGCCCTTCGTATTTCGATGAAGTCGGCGACCATGGCCTCGGTCACCTCGTGTGGATCCTTGAGCGTGGCACCGTCGGACAGCACCGAGATGTTGAGCTGGTCGACGTAGCTCCAGACGGTGATGTTGAGGCCGCTACCGGCGGTCAGCGGGCCCACCGAATAGATCTCGGTGACCAGCGCCCCGCCGACCCGCCCACGTTCGCGCGGTCCAGGCACGTTGGAGATGTTCAGGTTGAGGATCTTGTTGTGCCCGTCGCGCCCAGACGCCCACCGGAAGAACGCCTGCGTGGGCGCCGGCGGCATGTAGGCCGCCCAGCGGCTGACCAACTCGGGCCCCATCAGCTGGTTGCTTTCCTTGGCGGCGATGGCGTTCTCGTGAGTGCACCGCACCCGCTCCAGCGGATCGTCGGAGTCGGTCGGCAGGCCCACCAGCACGCCGGTGAAGCGATTGCCCGAGATCCGCTCGGGCGAGAAGTCGAAACTCATCGGCACCGACGCCAGCAGGGGCACAGCCGTGCCGTCGTAGCGCAGCAACAAGGTGCGCAGGGCACCGGTGGCCATGGCCAGGACCATGTCGTTGATCGTCGCCCCGAGCCGCTTGCCGGTTTCCTTGACGTCGGCCAGCGCCAGGGTGGCGGTGGCGAACCGGCGCTCCGCGTTGATCTTGTGGTTCATGAAAGTCGGTGGCGGTTCGAACGGCCGGCTCAACTCCGGTGACAGCTTGCGCGAGCTGCGCCGGACCCGGCCCAGCCCCTGCGCGGTGTAGCGGATATTCGCGGGGATCCGCCCGACGTGGCGCAGATGATCCGCGAACGCCGAGCCCATCAACTGCCGGGTGGTGGGCGCCGGGTCCGACACGTATGGGCCACCCTCCGGCCCGGGCTGCAGGTCCATGCCGCGGGCCATCAGGTTGGCCGAGGCGACGCCGTCGGCCAGCGCGTGGTGGATCTTGCCCACCACGGCGATCCGGTTGTTCGCCAGGCCCTCGATGAAGTACATCTCCCAGAGCGGGCGGCTGCGGTCCAACGGTGTGCTGGCGATGCGCCCGATGGCCTCGTCCAGCTCGCGCCGGCCGCCGGGCGCGGGCAACCGCATCGGGCGAATGTGGTAATCGAGGTCGACCTCGCAATGCTCCCGCCACATCGGGTGGTGCAGCTGGAAGGGGATCTCGACCAACTGGTAGCAGAATGGTTCGAGCTTGCCCAACCGGCCGCGGATGACTTCGCGAAACGCCTCTACGCCGAAGTCAAGCCGATCGGAATCGAGTTCGATCACAGCGGCTTTGATGGTGTGCATGTGCACGTTCGGTGTCTCGCTGTAAAGCAGAACCGCGTCCCACCCGCTCAGCCGTTTCACCGCTGCCCCTTACCCATAAAGGGACCATACTCAGCAGCGGCAGTTCAGATAACCTCTTTGGCCGCGTTTGTCTTGGTGCGATAGACCTGGTTGAGGAACAGCGAAGTCGCGTGCGCCGCCGCGCCCGCGCGCTCCCCGTCGATGAGGTCGTACCCGTGGCCCGCGCCGGGCAACTCGAGGTAGCCCACCATCGAATGCGAGACCGCCCGCATCCGTTCGACGAAGCTGCGCGCCTGCTCGACCGGAATGACGCTGTCCTTGCTGCCGTGAATCACCAAGAACGGCGGCGCATTTCGATGCACACGCGCCATCGGCGACGCGTCCCGGAACACCTGGGGGTGGCGGTCCATCCGGCGCTGGACCACGACCCGCTCCAGGAAGTCGACGAACCGGTCCCGCTCGCGGGTCGACCGGTCCTCCCAGTCGTAGCGACCGTAGATGCCGACGACGGCGTCCACCGAGGTGTTGGCCCCTTCGGGCAGCTTCGCGTGGTACTGCGGGTCGTCGGGGGTCAGACCGGCCAGTGCGGACAGGTGCCCGCCGGCGGAACAACCCGCCACCGCGACGAAATCGCGGTCGCCGCCGAACTTGTCGACGTTGGCGCGCGCCCACGCAATCGCCGTCTTGACGTCGATGATGTGCCGCGGCCAGCGGTGGTGCGGGGCGACGCGGTAGTCGATCGCCAGGCAGACCCAGCCCTGCTCGGCCAGCCGGGACATCAGGGCCGAACCCTGGCCCATGGCCTTGCCGTGCACCCAAGCGCCGCCCGGGACGAAGATCAGCACCGGCGCGGGGTGCGCGGGCAGGTCCTTGCGGCGCCAGACATCGAGCACCTGAGCGGGGTGGTCGCCGTAGTGAACCGCGCGGCGGTGGAGGTAGCGGCGCTGACGCATCGCCTCCCAAATCGGGGGCGTCCGTCCCGCCGTGGGCCATTCCAGCTCCAGGTCGGCGGCCGACACGATGCCCCGCAGCGCCGCGACGGAGAGGTCCTGAAGGCTGACGTCGTCACCGCGGATCGCTTCGGCGGCGTCCTTCGCCTGACGCGGCTTGGTCATTCCGGAGAAGAATTCGGGGGCGTGCCGCGCGCCCCAGATGCCCATCGCAGTGAGGCCACCCAGCGGTTCGAGGTGCTTACCGACCACCGGCAGCGAAGCACCCGCCGCGCTCAAGGCCAGCGCGTAGTCGCCGGGACGAGCCCGCAGCAACCATTTCGCGCACGATGTCATAGGCGGCCTCCTTGCCGTGGTGTTAGGGCAGCGTACCCCCGGCCCCGGGTCCGAAACTGACGTTTGCGTCGACGCGACAGCCGACATTCGAAAGTCACCCGGCCAGCGATTGCTCGGTGCGAATACCGGCTGCTATAGAGCCACTGTGGAATTTGCTGTCGACGCGGGCGGAGGCCGGTCGCGACACGCTCACATCGCCGCCAGGCAGGCGATCACCCGCCCGCCGATCAGGCGGACGCCGGTCAGCGTCAAACCGACCTGCGCGGCGAGCGCGGCGGCGCTGTCCACGCCCACCGACGCCCACCGGAACCAGGGCCCGATCTCGCATGCGGACTCCAGCCGGACCCAGCGCGAACGGATGCCGATGTTCTCGGCGTCGAACTCGGCCACGCAGTGCCCACCGCGGGCCAGCAGCTCGGCGGCCCGCCCCAGGATGCGGCGCGGGTCACCGCCGAGGCCGACGTTGCCGTCGACCAGCAACACCGTCTGCCACGACCCCATCGCGGGCAGCGGGTCGAACACATCGCCCAGCAGGACCGGCGCACCGCCGCGGCCCGCCAACCGGATCGCGGCCACCGAGCGATCGATGCCCAGGGCCGGTATCCCCCGCTGAATCAGCCGGGCGACCAACCGGCCAGGCCCGCATCCCAATTCGATGGTCGGCCCGGTGCACATCTGCGTGACGGCTTCGTCGAAGACTTCGTCGAAGGCGTCACCAGATCCATCACCGGGACACACGTCATCGGGACATCGCACGCCCAGCCAGCGGTGGGCCGGCAGCGGTCGCAGCTCGCCGTCGTCGTGGCGAATCCAACATCGCTCGCCGTCGAGCGCCCGATCGTAGAGATGCCCCAGCATTCACGTCCCTCGCGTCGTGCCCGGCCGGGCGGTCCACGCTCGGTCCCGGTGAGGGACGTTGCGACGACGAAACGCTGGCGCGTACCGTCCTCGCCAGCATTCCACCGATACCCCGATATATGTACGGCTAATCCACCGCCATTGGAGCACGCACCCGCGCACCGAATGGTTCATCCGCGATCGCTTCGCAGAAGTCCGGTCCCCGCGGTCACGTTGCCTCCCCGAAGTCTGAGCCGCCGCATATCAGAGATAGCAGGTCCTCGAGCACTCCGCGTCGGCGATACTGATGCGGTGCCGAACACCGATGTTCACCCCGACCTGCAGCGGATCGCCCGTTTCGCCCCGCGCCGAATCGTCGGCCCCCGCACCCTGCCGATCATGCGGGTGGCGATGGCCGTGCGCGGGCGCCTTGGCAAGCCCGTCCGCGACGTCGAGGTGATCACGCTCGGTTCTGGGGCCGGTGTCCGGCTGTTCCGGCCGGCCGGCGTGGCCGAACCGACCCCCGCGCTGTTGTGGATTCACGGCGGCGGTTACGTGATCGGCACCGCCGAGCAGGACGACCGGCTCTGCAGCGCGTTCAGCCGGCGGCTCGGCGCCACCGTCGCGTCGGTGGAATACCGCCTGGCGCCCGAACATCCATATCCCGCCCCGCTGGAAGACTGCTATTCGGCGTTGACGTGGCTGGCCGCCTTGCCCTCCGTCGACCGGTACCGGGTGGCCATCGGCGGCGCGAGCGCCGGCGGCGGCCTGGCCGCGGCCCTGGCGCTGCTGGCCCGCGACCGCGCCGAGGTGAGCCCGGCGTTTCAGCTGCTGACCTATCCCATGCTCGACGACCGCAGCTCGGCCACCGCCCGCAAGTCCCACTATCGGCTTTGGGACAACCGCAGCAACGAGTTCGGCTGGTCGGCGTACCTCGGCAACGCCGACCCGCAGGTCGCCGTGCCGGGGCGCCGCGATGACCTGAGTGGGTTGCCGCCGGCCTGGATCGGGGTCGGCACGCACGACCTGTTCCACGACGAGGACCTGGCCTACGCCGAGCGGCTGACGGCCGCCGGGGTGCCGTGCCACGTCGAGACCATTCCGGGCGCCTTCCACGGCTTCGACCTGATCATGCCCAAAGCTCAAGTTTCGCAGCGGTTTTTCGACAGCCAGTGCGCCATTCTGCGTTCCGCGCTCGCCGCCGCGCCGTGATCGCCGGTCACATCGCGAAGTAAACGAGCTCGCCGCCGATGATGGTGGCCGCCACCATGCCGGCGTCCAGCTCGGCCAGCGCCGTCTCGGGCGGCTCGCTCAGCACACAGAGGTCGGCCGGCTGTCCGACCGCGACGGCCCGAGTCCGGCCCGGCCGCTCGGGCTCCCCCAGGAACATCGTCAAAGCCTTTCGGGCAGAGACACATTCGTTGGCGTTGAGGACGGTGCCGCTGAGCGTGGTGCGGTAGACCGCGGCGCGCATCGCCGTCCACGGGTCGCCGTGCCCGAAGGGCATGTCGGTGGAGAGCGCCACCGGCACCGTCGCCTCCAGCAGGGAGGCGACCCGCCACAGCTGAGGATGCTCGGCGGCGGGCACATCGGCGAGGTAGTGATCGCCGCGCTCGGCGACGAAGTTGGGCTGCGTCACCACCGTGACCCCCAGGCCGGCCAGATCGGCCAAGTTGTCCTGGGGCACGACGGCGGCGTGCTCGATCCGATCGCGGGGATGGCTGCCGGCCGCCCGCAGGGCCGCGATGGTGACGACTAGTTGGGCCGCGGTCACGCAGTGCACGGCGACCGGCCGGTCCGCGTCGTGCTGCCCGGCGATCCAGTCCGTCAGGGCGTCCAGGTCGAGGCGGTCGTCGTGCAGGATCTTCTTGCCCGGGGACAGGAAACTCGGCCGGGGCCGGAACTCGCCGCGCCGGTGCGCCACCATGAGCGACACCATGTCATCGACGTCGAGGTCCGGGGTGGCGTCGGTGACGCCGGTGACGCCGGTCGCGGTGATTCGCCGGCTCAGTTCGGCGAGGTCGCTTTCGCGCCGCGCCAGCAGGTCCGACCAGCCGTGGTCCGCGCTGCGCAGGCGCCCGTCGGGATGGTCGGCCAGCCCGACCCGGCCCAGCGCCTCGGAGTTGAGGATCCATAGCGCCCCACTGCGGTGCTGGATACGCACCGGGGCGCTGCGAACCATCGCGTCGAGGGCGCTCCGGTCCAGGTCGCCGGCCACCGACTCGTGGTAGCCGACGGCACGAATCCACCCATCGGGACCCGGCGTCGCATTCGACAGCAGTTGTGTCAGTTCGGCTTTGGTGCTGACCCCGGGCGGCCCGACGAGGAACGAATCCAGCGCGGATGCCGCCGAACGCACATGCACATGGTGATCATGCAGGCCGGGCAGGACGGTTCCGCCACCGGCGTAGAGCACGCCCTCGCCCCGCTCGGCGAGCAGGCCGTCACCCATTTCTTCGATCTGGTCGCCGACCCGGAGATCGGTGATCGTCCCGTCCAGCAGCGTGGCACGCCGAATCAACATGGCGCGCAACCTCGTTCGTACACCATTGCGCGCACAGCCCGGTTGTCGGCGCCCAGCCGCGCCGCGGGCCGGCCCGGCGGCGGAACCCGCGGGGGCGGGGCGGGCAGATCCGAGAGCGACGCTTGGGTCGGCAGCGCAGCATAACCGGCGGCGACGGCGGCCATCGAGACCTCGACCAGCTCGCCGCCACCGCGGCCCAGCGATTCGGCGACGGCCCGAGCGGCCTCCAGCCCCGTCAGCGGATCGGCGATGGCGTCGCCGCAGAACACCGGTCCGTCGGCGGCGACGCCGACCAGGCCGCCGCCCACCGCCGCGTCATCGCCGAACGCCGGCCTGCCGTCGGCATATCCTGTGATGCGCAACCAGATTCGGCCCCTCCCCGGCGAAAGATCGTCGGGTCCCAGCCGGCGCCGCGTCAGCGCCGCGGGGCGCGAGCCCTCGATCACCACATCGGCGGCGGTGAGCAACTCACGCAATTCGGCGGCCTGGGCGTCGAAATCGACACAGTACGAGAGCTTTTGACCGTTCATCCAGTCGAAAAACGCCGGGTTTCCGCCGCGGGTACCGTCCGGGCGGCGCGGGCTCTCGACCTTGACGACGGTAGCGCCGGCGCACGCCAGCAGCTGGCCGCACAGGGGGCCCGCCCACATGGAGGAGAGGTCGGCGACCAGTAACCCCGCGACGGCGCGCGCCGGTCCGCGGCCGCCCCACGGCCGTGTTCGCGGCGCGGCGGCCGTCGCTTCACCCAGACCCGCCGCGGGGATGTCGAGCAGCGTCGCCCGCTCGACGATAGCGCGGACCGGTTGCGTTGTGGCCCAGTGCCGCAACGCCGGCCACGGCTCGCAGGCGATCTCATCGGTCTGCACCAGCGCGGGAACGGCGGCGGCGTCGTCGGGGCGCGACAGCGTGATCGCACACCAGCCGTCGGCGGCGGCCAACAGCCGGGTGGCCCCACCGGCGGACAGCCGGCCGCCGCGGGTCAGGCCCAGCAGCGCGGCCCGCCCGGCCAGCAGGCCGGCGGCATCGACGGTGATGCCCCAGCGCTCTGCGACGGCCGCGGCCACCCGCCGGGCGTGGGTCAGCACGTTCGCGCGGGAGAAGTCGGGCGGCCCGTCCGGCAGGCCGGTCAGATAGGCCAGCCCGCTGCTCCCCCACATCGACGTAGCCGAGCTCACGTCCCCCATTGTGCTCGTGTTGCGCCGCTAAAACTGCAGCGCGCTGAATCGCCAGTCCAGCACCGCGCGGTCGGGTTCACCCGCGACGTCGCTCGCGGCGTAGACCAGTGCCCGCAGCCCCAGCACGCCCCCCTGGCCGGTCGGCGCGGCGGACTCGACGTGCAATTCGCTGTAGAGGGTGTCGCCCTCGTGGACGGGACCGGTGTGGTCGCAGGACTGCCAGCCCAGCACCGTTGCGAGGTTGGGCAGCAGCCTGCTCGCCTGCGCGAGTGCCAGCCCGATGGTATGCCCGCCATAGACCAGCCTGCGCCCGCTGACCCGCGAATCGTGGTGAGTGGCAGCGATATTCATGGTCAGCCGGGCCAGCTCGGGTGCGCTGCTGACCACGTCGGCCGTGCTGTGCAGCACCGCACCGGCCAGGTCGGGGTGAAAGTGCGGACCGGGCACCTTGGTCCGGAACACCTCGCCGTCCCAGTGCGCGGTCGGATCATGGGCGGGCCCCGGTATGTCGGCGCCTATCGCCGACAGGTCGTCGGCGGGCCCCGCGCCGGGGTCCCAGCCCGGGCTCGCGGGCAGCATGGCGCACCGGTAGAAGTCGAGGACCAGCCGATCGGCCTGGTCGATCGTGATCATCCGCAGCGCCGCCAGCCCTGTCGGCGCCCGGCCCGGCTTGGGCGAATTGGCCCGCAGCCCAACCACTTCCGTGCGGGTGTAGATGGTGTCGCCGATGACGGGGAACCGGTGAAACGTAAGGCCGCGGTAGAACAGGTTGGCCTTGACCCGCTGGGTGGCCGGCGTGGACTGGCCGATCGCGACGTCGCACACCAGCGCCGGGTGCGCCAGCGGTCCCGGCACGCCGGTCACGGCGGTGCACAGCACGGCATCGCACGCCAGGCGCAGCCGGTCGCCCACGATCGCCTGGTGCGCCGCCGCCAGCCCCGAGGACAGCGTCGCAGCCGGCGCCCAGTCGAAGACCTGGCCGACCGAGAGGTCGTCGAAGTACGGCCCGCCGGGGCGGATTCCCGCATACCCGTCACTAGTCACAACGCCACATGCTGGCAGGGTGTGGAATCGAGGGTCAACCTCGTGGCGATCGCGAGCGCGGCGAAGCCGGGCGAAGCGGGTCGCCACCAACAACTGCGTGGTGATCGCGAGCGCGGCGAAGCCGGGCGAAGCGGGTCGCCACCAACAACTGCGTGGCGATCGTGAGCGCGGCGAAGCCGGGCGAAGCGGATCGCCACCATCGACGCTGGAGGGTGATAGCAGGTGACTGACGAAGAGGACATGTTGGTGGCCACGGTGCGGGCGTTCATCGACCGCGACGTCAAGCCGACCGTCCGCGAGGTCGAGCACGCCAACACCTATCCCGAGGCGTGGATCGAGCAGATGAAGCGGATCGGCATCTATGGCCTGGCCATTCCGGAGGAATACGGCGGGTCGCCGGTGTCCATGCCGTGCTACGTCAGGGTCACCGAGGAGCTGGCCCGCGGCTGGATGAGCCTGGCCGGCGCGATGGGCGGGCACACCGTGGTGGCCAAGCTGCTGGCCCTGTTCGGCACCGAGGAGCAAAAGCGGGCCTACCTGCCGGTGATGGCGTCCGGGGAACTGCGTGCCACGATGGCGTTGACCGAACCGGGCGGCGGCTCGGACCTGCAGAACATGACGACGACGGCTGTGCCTTTTGCGGGCGCGGACGGCGCCCCTGGCGGCCTGCGGATCAACGGCTCGAAGACCTGGATCAGCAACGCGCGGCGGTCGGGGCTGATCGCGCTGCTGTGCAAGACCGATCCGAATGCCACGCCCCGCCACCGGGGCATCTCGATCGTGCTCGTCGAGCACGGCCCCGGCCTCACGGTGTCCCGGGACCTGCCCAAGCTGGGTTACAAGGGCGTCGAATCCTGCGAGCTGTCCTTCGACAACTTCGTGGCACCCGAGTCGGCGGTGCTGGGCGGCGCGATGGGCGAAGGCTTTTCGCAGATGATGAAGGGCCTCGAAACGGGCCGCATCCAGGTGGCCGCCCGGGCGCTGGGTGTCGGCACGGCGGCGCTCGAGGACGCGCTGGCCTACGCGCAGCAACGGGAAAGCTTCGGCCGGCCGATTTGGAAGCATCAGTCGGTGGGCAATTACCTGGCCGACATGGCGACCAAACTGACCGCCGCCCGTCAGCTCACCCGCTACGCCGCCGAGCGCTACGACAGCGGCGAGCGCTGCGACATGGAAGCCGGGATGGCCAAACTGTTCGCCTCCGAAGTGGCGATGGAGATCGCTTTGAACGCCGTGCGAATTCACGGCGGCTACGGCTACTCGTGCGAATACGACGTGGAACGCTACTTCCGCGACGCGCCCCTGATGATCGTCGGCGAGGGCACCAACGAGATTCAACGCAATGTCATCGCCGGGCAGTTGGTCGCACGGGGCGGCATCTGAGCGCGAGACCGAATGTGCGGGCTTGACGTCGGCGTGTGCTGTATCCTTGCCTGACTTCTCAGCAAAGCTGCGCGGAATTAAAAGTTACTGCGACGAAAGAAAGTCGGCTGCCATGAGTTATCCCCCAGGGCCCTACGAAGGCTCACCGGAATGGCAGGGTCAGCAGCCGGAATGGCAGGGACAGCCGCCGCCTTGGCAGGGCCAGCAGCCGGGTTGGCCGGGCCAGCAACCGGGTTGGCAGCCACCGCAGCCGGGCTGGCCGGGCCAGCCGGAGCCGGAGAACTACCTCGTCTGGGCCATCCTGTGCACCGTGCTGTGCTGCCTGCCGATCGGAATCGTGTCGATCGTCTACTCCACCAAGGTGTCCGGACTGTGGGCCCAGGGGCGGTACGCCGAGGCGCAGGAGGCCGCCAACAACGCCAAGAAGTGGGCCATCATCGGCGCCGTCGTCGGCGCGGTGTTCGCGGTGATCATGGCGATCCTCTACGTCGCCATCGGCGTGATCGCCGTCTCGAATATGCCGTCGACCACAACCACCACGTATTCCGGCTTCTGACAAGGCTTTAGGCGTCAGCAGCGTCGACCAGGCCCCAGGCCAGCGCGGTGCCGACGTCGATGGTGCGGCCGGACAGCACGAGATAGGCGGTGCGCCACCGGCCGATCCGGCGGGTGACGCTGAGCGTCCCGCCGGCGCCGGGTATCAGCCCCAGCTGAAGTTCGGGTAGCCCGAACACCGCATCGTCGCGCGCGGTCACCCATCCGCAGAACGCCGCCATCTCCAGCCCGCTGCCCAGCACGCGGCCGTGCACCTCCGCCCGGCAGGCGCGGCCGAGCCGGGCGGTCAGCGCATCGAGCGCCAGGGCCGGACTGTGCCGGGTGCGGGCCAGGTGCGCGCTCGCCGGGTCGGCGAAGGTGCCGAATTCGGCGAGGTCGCCACCGCTGCAGAACGACGGTCCGTTGCCGCTCAACACAATCCCGGTCACCGACGGGTCGAGTTGCGCGACCGTCAGGGCCTCCAGCAGCGCGGCCCGGGCGTCGGTGGAAAACGCGTTGTGGCGTTGCGGGCGGTTGAACGCGATACGCAGCGTGTCCCCGTCGCGGTGGGTCCGCACCGGCTCGGCGATGTCGGGCACGCTGGCCGGACCGCGTTCTTGCAGCCAACGCGCGAACTCGGGACCCGCCTGCAGAGTCGAGTAGGCCAGCGACTCGGTCACCACCGCCGGTAGCGCGGGCCCGCCCGCGTCGACCCCGCGCAACACGTCGTCACAGACGCTGCTGGCCTGCGGCCAGCGCCGGCAGCGCGCGGTCAGCTCGGCCAACGCGCCGGGCACCGAATCGACGGTGACCACCCGGCGGTCGTCACAGCGGTCCTCGGTCAGCGTGAAAGTCGCCACCTGAAGCCATGATTCGCAGCGGGCGAGGTCGGCGGCCGCGCCATGGGCCAGGATCACCCCCGGCGGGGATGCCGGGCCGGCATCCGGGGGGCTCGACAGGTCCAGCACCCGGAGCATGGGTCACACCGAGTATTTCTCGATCAGCCCGTTCTTGTAGAGCTTGCCGGTGTCGGTGCGCGGCAACTGCGCCTCGAACGCGATCGAGCGCGGACACTTGTAGTGCGCCAAGCGGTCTCGCAACCACGTCATCAGCTCGTCGGCGAACTCGTCGGTGGCGTCGGCCGGGTCGACGGTCTGCACGGCCGCCAGCACCCGCTGCCCCATCTCGTCGTCGGGGACGCCGAACACCGCCGCGTCCAACACCTTCGGGTGTGTGACCAGAAGGTTCTCGGTTTCCTGCGGGTAGATGTTCACCCCGCCCGAGATGATCATGTGGTGGCGCCGGTCGGTGAGGTAGAGGTAGCCCTCGTCGTCGACGTAGCCGATGTCGCCGACCGTCGTCCACCCGCGCTTGTCCCGGGACGCAGCGGTTTTCGCGTCATCGTTGAGGTATTCGAAGCTGTAGCCGCCCGCGAAGTAGATCTCGCCGGGATGGCCCGGCGGCAGCTCGTTCCCGTTCTCGTCCAGGATGTGGATCTCACAGGCCATCGGCTTGCCGACCGAGCCAGGATGCGCCAGCCACTCCTCGGCGCTGATCAGCGTCGACCCGATCGCCTCGGAGGAGGCGTAGTACTCGTCGACGATCGGCCCCCACCAGTCCATCATCTGCTTCTTGATCTCCACCGGGCACGGCGCCGCCGCGTGCATCACCCGTTGCAGACTGGACAGGTCGTACGAATTACGCACCGCCTCGGGGAGTTTCAGCATTCGGGTGAACATCGCCGGGACGAACTGGCCGTGCGTGACGCGGTGCCGCTGGATCGCGTCGAGGCAGCCTTCGGGATCGAATTTCTCCATGACCACCGTGGTGACCCCGCCGGCCTGCGCGCTCATCGACCACACCGACGGGGCGGTGTGATAAAGCGGCGCCGGGCTCAGATAGATCGAGTCCGGGTTCATCCAGAAGCTGACCAGGGCCGACATCATGCCGGGCGCCTCGGACGGCGGCACGTGGGGCAGTTCGCGTTTGATGCCCTTGGGCCGGCCGGTGGTGCCCGACGAATACTGCAGCAGATCGCCCTCGCGTTCGTCGTCGATCGGGGTGTCCGGCTCGCCCGCAACGCATTCGGGGTAGCGCTGCCAGCCCTCGAGATCGTCATCCGCGATCAGCAGCAGCTCGGGCAGGCCCCCGGGAAGATGCTCGGCCAGGTTCTCACACGTCTTGCGCAGCGCCGCCGATCCGATGATCGCCTTGGCGGCACTGTTGTCGACGATGTAGGCGGCCTCGGCCGCGGTCAGGTGGGTGTTGATCGGGACGTAGTACAGACCGCTGCGGCGCGCCGCCCACATGACCGCGTGCATGTGTTCGTTGTTCTCCATCAGGATCGCGACGGCGTCGCCCTCGACGAGGCCGGCCCACCGGAAATAGTGCGCCAGCCGGTTGGCCCGCGCCTCCAGCTCGTCGAAGGTGATGACCGTTCCGGACGGGTGAAGAATGACGGCGGGCTTACCGGCGCCGAGGTACTCGCGAATCTGCATGCGCAGACTGTACCGCCGAAAAACTTGACGGGTGTCAAGTGGTCGTGGCCGCCGGACCGATCGACCGGATCGGCGCAGGTGCGGCCCCGATCCGGGTAAGGTACCGTGCCGTGACGACGCCGGCCTCACACCCCGGCCGGTCTCCTACGGAGGTGTGCATGGACGCCGAGCGCCTCCCCGCGCCCGCGCCGTGCTGCTCCGCCACCGATCGGCTCGGCGTCTACGACTACGTGGACGGCATGGAGCGCCTGCTCGAGGCGGTCCAGGAATTGTCGTTGGCGCGCAGCCTGTCCGAAATCCAGCGCATCGTCCGGTCGTCGGCGCGCGAGCTCACCGGCTGTGACGGAGCCACGCTCGTGCTGCGCGACGACGACAAGTGCTATTACGCCGACGAAGACGCCATCGCCCCACTGTGGAAGGGCAGCCGCTTCCCCATCGAAGCGTGCATCAGCGGTTGGGCGATGCTCAACCGCGAGGCGGCGATCATCCCGGACATCTATCGGGATCCGCGTATCCCGCAAGGGATTTACCGCGCAACGTTCGTCAAGAGCCTGGTGATGGTGCCGATCCGCAAGCTCGAACCGATCGGCGCGATCGGCAACTACTGGGCCCACCGGCACCCGCCGTCCGAGCAGGAGATCCGGCTGCTGCAGGCGTTGGCCGATTCGACGTCGATCGCCATGGAAAACGTCCAGCTCTACGCCGAACTCGAACAGCGGGTCCGCGACCGCACCGCTGCGCTGGAAAGTGCCAACGAGGAGATCAGTCGGCTCTCCGTCACCGACGAACTGACCGGGCTCAACAATCGGCGCGGCTTCTATCTGCTGGCCGAGCAGAAGCTGCGCGGAGCGCACCACCTCGGGCACAACTGCGTGCTCGCCTTCCTGGACGTCGACGGGCTGAAGCGGGTCAACGACGAGCAGGGGCACGATGCGGGCGACGCCCTGATCAAAGACGTCGCCCAGGTGCTGCGTAGCGTGCGGCGCGAGTCCGACATCGTCGCGCGCCTAGGCGGTGACGAATTCTGCGTCATGGTCACCGAAAGCGACAGTGGGACCGCGGCGGTCAAAGACCGGCTCGCCGAGGCGTTCCGCTCCTTCAACGAGACCGGCGGGCGGCCCTACCGCCTGTCCGCCAGCATCGGCCTGGTCCAGGCACCCGTCGCCGAGCACGCAACCGTGGACGAACTGCTGGCCCGCGCCGACGAACTGATGTACGCCGAGAAGAAGGCCAGCCCCGATTCGCGGCGCGCGGAGGTGGGCTCGACCTAGTCGGCGTCGGCCAGGCGCTGCTTGAGCGCCTCGAACTCGTCCTTGACGCCCGTGGGCAGCTTGTCGCCGACGAACTCGAACCACTCTTCGATCAGCGGAAGCTCCTGGCGCCACTCGTCGGGGTTGACCGCGAGCGCCTTCGCGACGTCTCCGGGTTCGACGTCCAAGCCGTCCAGATCGAGGTCCGCCGCGGTCGGCACGATGCCGATCGGGGTGTCCTGGCCACCGGCCTGGTGCTCGATGCGGTCGACGATCCACTTCAGCACCCGGCTGTTCTCGCCGAAGCCCGGCCACAGGAACTCGCCCTTCTCGCCGCGGCGGAACCAGTTGACGAAGAACACCTTCGGCATCTTGGACTCGTCGGAGTTCTTGCCGAGGTCGAGCCAGTGCTGGAAGTAGTCACCGACGTGGTAGCCGAGGAACGGCAGCATGGCCATCGGGTCGCGGCGCACCGTGCCGACCTTGCCCTCGGCGGCGGCGGTCTGCTCGCTGCCCATGGTGGCGCCCATGAACACCCCGTGCTGCCAGTCGCGGGCCTGCGTCACCAGCGGCACCGTGGTCTTGCGGCGGGCGCCGAACAAGATGCCCGAGATCGGCACGCCCTGCGGGTCGTCCCATTCCGGGGCGAGGATGGGGCATTGCGACATCGGGGTGCAGTAGCGCGAGTTCGGGTGGGCGGCCTTGGTTTCCGTCTCGCGGATGTACCAGTCGTTGCCCTTCCAGTCGATCAGGTGATCCGGCTCGCCCTCCAGGCCTTCCCACCACACCTCGTCGTCGTCGGTGAGCGCGACGTTGGTGAAGACGGTGTTGCCCGCGGCGATCGTGCGCATGGCGTTGGGGTTGGACTTCCAGTTGGTGCCCGGCGCCACCCCGAAGAAACCGAACTCGGGGTTGACCGCGTACAGCCGGCCGTCCTTGCCGAACCGCATCCAGGCGATGTCGTCGCCCAGGGTCTCGGCGCGCCAGCCCGGAATGGTGGGCTGCAGCATCGCGAGGTTGGTCTTGCCGCACGCCGACGGGAAGGCCGCGGCGAAGTAGTACGCCTTGTTCTCCGGGGAGATCAGCTTGAGGATCAGCATGTGCTCGGCCAGCCAGCCCTCGTCGTGGGCCATCGCCGACGCGATGCGCAGCGAGTAGCACTTCTTACCCAGCAGCGCGTTGCCGCCGTAACCGGAGCCGTAGCTCCAGATCTCGCGGGTCTCCGGGAAGTGGGTGATGTATTTGGTGTCGTTGCAGGGCCACGGCACGTCCTGCTGCCCGGGCTCCAGCGGGGCGCCCACCGAGTGCAGCGCCTTGACGAAGAACCCGTCGTCGCCCATTTTCTCCAGGGCCGCCTTGCCCATCCGGGTCATGGTGCGCATGGACACGACGACGTACTCGGAGTCGGTGATTTCCACGCCCAGCTTGGGGTCGTCCGCGCCGAGCGGGCCCATGCAGAACGGCACCACATACATGGTGCGGCCGCGCATGCAGCCGCGGTACAGGTCGGTCATCAAGGCCCGCATCTCGGCCGGTTCCATCCAATTGTTGGTGGGGCCGGCGTCGATCTCGCGCTCGGAGCAGATGAAGGTCCGCGACTCCACCCGCGCAACATCGGACGGGTCGGACAACGCCAGGTAGGAGTTGGGGTGCTTCTTCTCGTTCAGCTTCGTGAACGTGCCCGCCTCGACCAGGTGGGCGGCGAGCCGATCGAACTCTTCGGCGGAACCATCCGTGAACACCACGCGCTCGGGCTGAGTGAGCTCGGCGACCTCCCGTACCCACGACAGCAGCCCCTGATGCTTCGTGGGTGCGGTGTCCAATCCGGGAATGGTCGCTGAGGTCATCGAAGTCTCCTGAATTCTTCTGCGTACTCGGGCTGCTTTGGGTGCCTATCGCGTATGCGGTCGCCCACACAACGGTTGACATGGTGGCGTTAACTACAGGTTATCGTGAGGACCTTGTCGTGTAAGTCTCGGGCAGGTATAAGCCTTCTCACAACAACGATTCAGAAGCTCCGGCAGAATCGCCATCACCGCTCCTAGAAGCCGGTTTTTGGTTTGCCTCGGTTTCGCCGTCTTTTTTCAGCTCCGAGGCCGAATGGTCAGTAGGAGATATACCCGCTTCACCCAGTTCTGCACGCACGGCGTCCAGGGCCGCCAACACCGTAGGCATCTCCTTCTCCCTGGCGGCGGCGGCCCGCGACGCGGCCATGGCGTGCGCGCGCAGCTCGCGGTCGATCGCGCTGACCTGGCCGCTCACCTCGGCGTTCTCCACCTCGTCCTGGGCCAGTACCGCCTTGCTCAGCACCGACTCGGCGACCAGGACGCGGGTCGCGACCAACTCTTCCGTCACCGACCGCAGCGAAGAGGTCACATCGCCCGCCCAGCGGTCCAGCAGCGCCCGGTCGCGCAGCAGGCTCCGGATGTTGACCACCAGCAGCGTGACCGCCAGCCCGATCGCCACACACGTCACCGCCGCGACGACGGACAGCGCTGGACTGAGCCGAGCGGCCGGCCCGCTCAGCAGCCGGCTCAGGGTCAGCGCCACGCCCAGGCCGAACCCGGCGCCCAGCAGCATCATCAGCCAGGTCTCGTGCCGCCGCGATTTCAGCGGGGGCGGCGGGACGTCCACCGTCGGCAGCACGTCGACGGCCGGCAGGGTCGTCGCGACCCCCACCACCTGCGCGACATCCGCGAGGTGGGTGGCGGTGCCCTCGTTCACTTCGGCGACCACCTCGTCCAGCCGGCCACGCGTGTGCGCCTCGAAGCCGGACATGTGGCGCCGGGACAACCCCGCGGCGTCTTCCTGCAGTTCGCTGCGCACCGACGAGCAACGATTGCGCGCGAAGTGGGACAGCTGCACCCGCGCCTGCTGAATCTGACCGCGCAACGTGATGGTGCGCTCGGTCTTCGCCTCGCGCCGCTGCCGCAGCGCCGTGCTGCGTTCGTCGCGCAGCGCGTCGACCCGTGCCCGCCGCCCGGCGCCGTCGGCGTCGCGGTCGAACCGCTGCATGACGGTCTTGAGCCGGAACTCCCACGCCCGCAGCCGGTTTCGGCGGGCGAGCTCGGAGTCGGCCAGTCGCGCCGACAGCGTCTGCACCAAGTCGTCGACGTCCTGCTCGCCGAGGTCGGGCAACGCGGCCGCGCCCACCCAGGGCACGTCGCGGTAACGGGGCGCGTGCGCGGCCAGCGTTTCGCGGTTGGCGGCCAGGACGTCGCGCCAGGCCCGATGCACGTCGATCTTGGACACCACCGGAACCACCACATCGGTGTGTGCGGCGGCGGCGTCCAGTAGCGCGCAGTCGGATTGCGTGAGGTGGGCCGCCGCCGAGACGACGAACACCACCGCCGTCGGCGCCTCGCCCGGGCCCAGGTCCACCGACTCGACGAACTTGTGCTCCGGGAGCCGCTCGCGCAGCGCCGCGGCCACCGCGGTCACCCCGGCCATCCACGGTCCGGTCACCAGCACCACGTCGCGGCGGTGGATGGCGGGCGCATCCAGCTCCGGACCGATGCTCGCCACCAGCGCGTCGACTCGGGCGACCGGATCGTCGTGCTTGTCGCCGCTCATCGCCAGCCCCCTAGCGGCTCCCCCGGCAGCGACCCGCAGGCCTGCGACCACAGCCGCATCGATCCCCTGGCGATGTCGGCCCCGCAGGCGCGGTGCAACTCGCTCGCCGACGCCCTGCTGTAACGCTGCCACCGCACCGCGCGCGGCAGGTGCGCGGACGGGTCGCGGTCCCAGTCAGCCGGTTCCACGTGGTCCGGCTCCAGCCCGGCCGCCTCGGCCAGGTCGACGGCGGCCGCCATCCGGGCGACCACCGTGTCGTCGCGGGACAGGAATCCGCTGATCGTCTCCGCGGATTCGCCCAAGCCGACCGCCAGCGCCTCCAACTCCGCGACGGCGTCCAGCACCCGCTGGTAGCGCACTTCGGCGCCGGCGATCGCGATGTGGGACAGCACGGCGTCGATACCGCTCGTCCGGCGCAGCAGGGCCCGCACCTGCGCGGCCGTCCGGCCCTGCCGTAGCGCGGCGACCGCGAGCGCGATGCCGAACAGGTCCAGGGTGTGCAGCAGGCGCAGCCGCACGTCGGCCGGCACCGGGTTGTCCGCCGCCATGAACCCCGCGAACGAGCCGTCGAGGGAGGCGGCCACCCCGGGGTGCGCGGCCAGCGTCCGCAGCCCCGACCACAGTGAGGCGTCCAGGTCGTCGACCGCGGCGACGGCGAGCAGGCCGGCCATCGGCACCATGGGCACGCCCACCAGGTCGGCAAGCTCCGCGCAACGCGTCCGCGCTGCCGCGATCGGCCCGTCCCCGCGGGCCAGGGACCCGGCCAGGTCCGCCTTGTTCAGCACCCCCACCACCGGGCGTCCGGTGGCGGCGATCGCGTCGATGTCCTCCGGCTTGACCACCTCGGTGGTCACGTGCACGACCACGTCGGCTTCGCGACCGCCGGCGGTCGTCACCGCGATCCCCACGGCGGCTCCGGCGCGGTCCAGCGCCCGCGCCACCGTGGCGCGCCCGACGCCGCGGCGTCCCCGGATCAGCGCACGCAGGGGCGCGGACGTCCGCTCGGCGACGGCCGTCACGCGCGGGTCGGCGTGCCCGGCGGCGAACCGCGCCAGCGCGTCGACGAATTCCTGGTGCCCTTGTCCGTTCATCGTCCCCTCATGATCTGCCTTCGGTTCGATGGATCCGACCCGGGGGCCGGTCGGGTCCCACCGAATGGTGGCACTTACGTCACTTTGATGCGAGCCACCGTCTGACTGTTACCAGCTGAAGGCAACTGTTGGGTATCAATCTGGACCAGGGGCGGCTACATCACTCCTTTATGGGCCACCATGGACAAATGCATGCGCAACCCCGGGCGGGAGTGGTTCCCGACGCGCCTGAGGAGGAGTCGGACGACCGCCGCGGCCAGCGCTACCTTCCAGCATCGACCTTTCGCTCCCGAAGATCCGCGCTTTCCGACGCCCAGCGGCAGACCTGGGAACGGCTGTGGCCGGAGCTGGGCCTATCCCTGGGCTCTCCGGGCGGGGAAGGCGAGGGCGGCGGGGAGCCCCGGCTGGACACCCGCGCCTGGTTTGGCCGCCAGGCGCCGCTGGTGCTCGAAATCGGTTGCGGGAGCGGCATATCCACGCTGGCGATGGCCAAGGATGAGCCCGACGTCGACGTGATCGCGGTGGAAATCTACAAGCGGGGGCTGGCGCAACTGCTGTGCGCGATCGACCGCGAGGGGGTCGGCAACATCCGCTTGATCCGCGGCAACGGCGTCGAGGTGCTGCAGCGGCTGATCCCGTCCGGTTCGCTGACCGGGGTGCGCGTGTTCTTTCCCGATCCCTGGCCCAAGGCCCGTCACCACAAGCGCCGGTTTCTGCAACCGGGCACGATTGGCCTCATCGCCGACCGGTTACTCCCTGGTGGTGTCCTGCACGCCGCGACGGACCACCCCGGGTACGCCGAACACATCGGCGAGGTCGGCGACGCCGAGCCGCGGTTGCGTCGCGTCGACCCCCGCGAGCAGCTGCCGATCTCGGTGGTGCGGCCGACCACGAAATACGAGACAAAGGCCCACGAGGCGGGCAGCGCCGTGACCGAATTCATCTGGCTACGACATGAGTAGGCGATGACCATGAGCCTGGCGGAAGAACAGACCGCGGCAGCTGAACCTTTGCCGGCGTTGCCCGACGATGCGCTCGGAAGCTTCACACCGCCGGGCGGACGTGTGTTGCTGGTGTGGGACGCGCCCAACCTCGACATGGGGCTCGGGTCGATCCTGGGCCGACGCCCCACCGCGCTGGAGCGCCCGCGGTTCGACGCGCTGGGGCGCTGGTTGCTGGCGCGCACGGCCGAGATCAGTGCCGGCCGGCCCGGTGTCGTGGTCGAACCCGAGGCCACCGTCTTCACCAACATCGCACCGGGCAGCGCCGACGTCGTCCGCCCCTGGGTGGACGCCCTTCGTAACGTCGGGTTCGCGGTCTTCGCCAAACCGAAGATCGACGAGGACAGCGACGTCGACCGAGACATGCTCGCCCACATCGAACTGCGACGTAGCGAAGGGCTGGCGGCGCTGGTGGTGGCTTCGGCCGACGGCCAGGCGTTTCGTCAACCGTTGGAGGAGATAGCACGCTCCGGGGTCACCGTTCAAGTCATCGGATTTCGCGAACATGCGAGTTGGGCGCTAGCGTCGGATACCTTGGATTTTGTCGACCTGGAAGACATCAGCGGTGTGTTCCGGGAGCCCTTGCCGCGAATCGGCCTAGATTCGCTGCCTGACCAGGGAGCATGGCTGCAGCCGTTCCGGCCGCTGTCCGCTCTGTTGACCGCGCGTGTGTGACACTGGCTTGAAAAACCGAAAGGTACCGTGCGGGTCGTTAACGATCCAGTAAGGAGCTTGCGTGTTCGCCTGGTGGGGTCGAACTGTGTACCGCTACCGGTACATCGTTATCGGGGTCACGGTAGCTCTGTGCCTGCTGGGTGGCGTGTTCGGGATGAGCCTCGGCAAGCATGTCACACAGAGCGGCTTCTACGACGAGGGCAGCCAATCGGTGAAGGCCTCGGTGCTGGGCGACCAGACCTACGGCCGCGACCGCACCAGCCACGTGGTGGCCACCTTCACGGCTCCCAACGGGCAGACGGTCAACGATGCGGCGTGGCGGGACAAAGTCGTCGGCGAACTCAACAAGTTCAAGACCGACCACCCCGATCAGGTCGTCGGCTGGGCCGGCTGGCTGGCCGCGCCCGACAGCACTAACCCCCTGATCAAGGGCATGGTCAGCGAGGACAAGAAGCACACGTTCGTGTCCATCCCCCTCAAGGGCGACGACGACGACACGATCCTCAATAACTACAAGGCCATCGCGCCGGGTCTGCAGAAGCTCAACGGCGGCGCGGTGGAACTGGCCGGCCTGGAACCGATCGCCAACGCACTGACCGGCACCATCGCGACCGACCAGCGTCGCATGGAGGTCCTCGCGGTGCCGCTGGTGGCCGTCGTGTTGTTCCTGGTCTTCGGGGGCGCCGTCGCCGCCGGCCTGCCGGCCATCGTGGGCGGGCTGAGCATCGCCGGCTCGCTCGGCATCCTGCGCCTGGTCGCCGTGTTCGGGCCGGTGCACTTCTTCGCCCAGCCGGTGGTGTCCCTGATCGGCCTGGGTATCGCGATCGACTACGGCCTGTTCGTGGTGAGCCGGTTCCGGGAGGAGATCGCCGAAGGCTACGACACCGAGGCCGCGGTGCGAAGAACCGTGATGACGGCCGGGCGCACGGTGACGTTCTCCGCGGTGCTGATCATCGCGTCCAGCGCCAGCCTGCTGGTGTTGCCGCAGGGCTTCGTGCATTCGCTGACCTATGCGATCTTCGCCGCGGTGGGGCTTGCGGCGCTGCTCTCGATCACCTTCCTGCCGGCCTGCCTGGGCATCCTGGGCCGCCACGTCGACGCGCTGGGGGTGCGGACCGCGTTCCGGGTGCCGTTCCTGCGGAACTGGAAGTGGTCGCGCGCCTACCTGAACTGGCTCGCGGACCGGCTGCAGAAGACCAAGACGCGCGAAGAGGTCGAGGCCGGCTTCTGGGGCAAGCTGGTCAACTGGGTGATGAAGCGACCGCTGGCCTTCGCCATCCCGATCGCGGTCGGCATGATCCTGCTGGTCATCCCGCTGGGCAACCTGTCGTTCGGCGGCATGAGCGAAAAGTATTTGCCGCCCAACAATTCGGTGCGCCTGGCCCAGGAGCACTTCGATAAGCAGTTCCCCGGCTACCGGACCGAACAGCTGACCATGGTGATCCAGAGCACCAACGGCAGCAAGGTCACCGACCAGCAGGTGGCCGACATCCGCAACCGGATCGCCGGGATCAACGGGTTCACCGACAAGCAGTGGCAGGAACGGCCGTGTCCGGCCATCGCCGGCAACCCCTGCGTCGCCGGCCCCAATGGAACGACCGTGCCCAAGGACGGCTCGGTGCGGGTGATCCAGAACGGCCTGGTCAACAAGAACGATGCCGCCAAGAAGATCGCCGAACTACGGGCCGTGAACCCCCCGAAGGGGCTCAATCTCTATGTCGGCGGCACGCCGGCCCTGGAACAGGACAGCATTCACAGCCTGTTCGACAAGGCTCCGCTGATGCTGGTGCTGCTGCTGGGCGCGACCATGCTGTTGATGTTCTTGGCGTTCGGATCGGTGGTGTTGCCGGTCAAGGCCGCGGTGATGAGCGCGCTGACGCTGGGCTCCACGATGGGCATCCTGACGTGGATCTTCGTCGACGGGCACCTATCGGGCGTGCTGAACTTCACGCCAACGCCGCTGATGGTGGTGGTGATCGCACTGGTTGTCGCCGTCGGATTCGGCCTGGCCACCGACTACGAGGTGTTCCTGGTGTCCCGCATGGTCGAGGCGCGCGAACGCGGTATGTCGACGGCCGAGGCCATCCGGATCGGCACCGCGACGACCGGGCGGCTGATCACGGCCGCGGCGCTGGTCCTGGCCGTCGTCGCCGGTTCGTTCGTGTTCTCCGACCTGGTGCTGATGAAATACCTGGCGTTCGGCCTGATGGCGGCCCTGTTGCTGGACGCCACCGTGGTCCGGATGTTCCTGGTGCCGTCGGTGATGAAGCTGCTCGGCGACGACTGCTGGTGGGCCCCGCGCTGGGCGAGGCGCCTGCAGAACAAGATCGGGCTGGGCGAGATCGACCTGCCCGACGAGCGCAAGCGGCCGACCCTCAACGGGCGCCCCGCTCGGCCCCCCGTGGCGGCCAGCCTGGTCGCCGCCACGCCGCGACCGCCGCACGACCCCACGCACCCCGCGGCCCTCGAGCCGTCGCGCGCGACCCGTCCCGGACCGGCCGAACCCAAGCCCGGCACGGAAGTGCCCGCGGGCGCGGCGTCGCGCGCTGCGGTGCCCCCGGCCGACGCCGCCAACACCACGCGTTTGCAGACCCGGCAGCCGACGGAGGCCAAGACGACGCGCCTCTCGGTGCCCAACGCCGCCCCCGCCAACCCGGCGCACCACCCGGCCCACGAGCGGCCGGCCAATGCCGCCCCGCCGGCGCCGGCGCGGGTCGCCGTTTTCACCGCGGGCGTTGATCTTTTCCGTGGCCGCGTCGGACTCGTTTCCCTCCGGCCGCGGGAAGGCGGTGGTGGGTTCGACGGTGTCGTCCTTGTCGTCAGAACGGTTGGGGGGCAACGGGATCGCCCGGGTTTCCCCGCCGGACGGTGGTACTGGCGGTGTGGTCGGCCCCGGGGCGGGGGGCCGCGCCAGCGCCGGCGTTCGGGCGGCGGCTTGTCCGCCCAGGACCTGCTGCGACGCGAGGGTCGGCTGTAAGCCTCAGTCGGCCTTTGCGGGTTCGTCTGGCTCGGCCTCCAGGAGGCTGCCCTCGTCGGCCTCCTCGGTCTGCTTCTCGGCTTCGGCGGCCGGATCCGCGGCGAGGAGCACCTGCATCGCGTTGTTGAGGAACGCGACCGTCGGCACGGCCAGCAGCGCGCCGACGATCCCGGCGAGCACGCCGCCTGCGGAGATGGCCAACACCACCCCGAGCGGGTGAATCGAGACGGCGCGGCCCATCACCAGCGGCTGCAGCACGTGGGCCTCGAGCTGGTTCACCGCGATCAGCAAACCCAGGGTAATCAGCGCGTACACAATGCCTTTGGCCAGCAGGGCGACCACCACGGCCAGCAGACCCGAGATCAGCGCACCGACGAGCGGGATGAAGGCTCCCAGGAACACCAGGGAGGCCAGCGGCAGCGCCAGCGGGATGCCCATGATCGCCAGGCCCGCGCCGACCCCGGCCGCGTCGGTCAGGGCCACCAGGAAGGTGGCCCGCACATACCCGGTCAGCGATCCGTAGCCGGCGCGGCCCGCCTCGCTCACCCGGTCGCGGACGTCGACCGGGAAGATCTTGACCACGTAGGCCCAGATGTTGCGCCCGCCGTAGAGAAAGAAGATCAACGTGAACAGAACCAAAACCGCCGCGGTGACCAGCTCGGTGATGGTGGCCGCGGTCGACAGGGCGCCGCTTTCCAGCTTCGCCTGATTGTTGCGCAACGCCTCGATCGCGGCGTTGCCCGCGTTGTCGATCTGTTCGCTGCGCAGGTGCGCGGGCCCGTGGATCAGCCAGCGCCGGGTGGACTCGATGCTGCGGGTCACCTGTTCGGTCAGGCCGGGCACACCGTCGATGAACTGGAGGACGACGAACGCCAGGATGCCGCCCAAGATCGCGAACCCGCCCAGCAACACCATCGCCACCGCGCCACCGCGGGGCAGGCCCCGCCGGTCCAGCCAGTCCACCACCGGCAGCAGCAGCGCACTGACCAGCAACGCCACCAGTACCGGCACGACGATGATTTCGAGCTTCTTCACCACCCACAGCAGGGCGACCACCGCGGCGAGGATGACCAGCAAACGCCAGGCCCAGGCTGCGGTCTTGCGGACAAGGGGTTCGACCGAAGCGTCGTCGGTGTTTGCCGGCATTGGGTGAGCCTATCCGGCGGGGGGCACCCCCAAACGTCCGCGCGGCCGCGGGCCCCGACCACCCCGGCACGATCCGGTTACGACCCCGACACGGTCGGCGGCGCGCGACGATCCCCGCGCCACCTGCACCGTTACCCTAAATCACGTGTCGCACGACGCACCCGCCCGCAATCTCGACTTCCCGCGCGAAGAGGCCCCGCGCGGGAAGTACTGGTGGCTGCGGTGGGTGATCCTCGGGATCGTCGCCATCGTGCTTGCCGTGGAGGTCGCCCTGGGCTGGCATCAGCTGGCCAAGGC
>NZ_LZKH01000173.1:0-67580 GCF_001672745.1 Mycobacterium sp. E1386 | reverse complement strand
CCTGCTCCACGAGATCGGCATCACGGTCAACCGCAACGCGGTCCCCAACGACCCGCGGCCGCCGATGGTGACGTCGGGCCTTCGGGTGGGCACGCCGGCGCTGGCGACCCGCGGCTTCGGGGATGCGGAGTTCACCGAGGTTGCCGACGTCATCGCCACCGCGCTTGCGGCGGGCAGCGGGGCGGATCTGTCCGCGCTGCGGCAGCGCGTGACGCGCCTGGCCAGGGATTTCCCGCTGTACGACGGCCTCGAGGACTGGACGCTGGTCGACCGCTAGACGCGGCGTAAGGGCCGGCAAAGGACCAAAGTCACCAGTTGTCGCGACACGGGCCGGGTGATTTCACGAACCTGTGTACGCGAGTTACAGTAACCGCATGGCACAGAAACCTGTCGCTAACGCGCTGACCCTGGAACTCGAGCCGGTGTGCGAAGCCAACATGGACCGCCACCTGAACACCGAGGAACTCTGGTTCGCTCACGACTACGTGCCGTTCGACCGGGGCGAGAACTTCGCGTTCCTCGGCGGACGTGACTGGGAGCCGTCCGACGCGACGCTGCCCCGGGAGTTCACGGACGCGTGCGAAATCCTGCTGCTGCTCAAGGACAACCTGGCCGGTCATCACCGCGAGCTCGTCGAGCACTTCATCCTCGAAGACTGGTGGGGCCGCTGGTTGGGCCGGTGGACCGCGGAGGAGCACCTGCACGCCATCGCGCTGCGCGAGTACCTGGTGGTCACCCGCGAGGTCGACCCGACCGCCAACGAGGAGGCGCGGGTCCAGTACGTGATGAAGGGCTACCGCGCCGACACCTACACGCAGGTCGAGACCCTGGTGTACATGGCGCTCACCGAGCGCACCCACGCCGTCTTCTGCGAGAACCTGGCGGCCAAGCTCGAGGAGCCCATCCTGGCCGGGCTCATCGACCGCATCGCGCGCGACGAGCGGCGACACGAACTCTTCTTCTCCAACCTGATCGAGCACTGCCTCTCCTACACCCGCGACGAGACCATCGCGGCCATCGCGGCCCGAGCGGCCGATCTGCAGGTGCCCGGCGCCGACATCGACTCCTATCGGGAGAAGCTGCGCAACGTTGCGGCCGCGGGCATCTTCGACCAACAGCAGCTGCGGCAGGCGATCTCGGATCGCATCACCGCATGGGGTGTGGCCGACGAGCCCGCCCTCAAGCAATTCGTCATCGCCTAGCCGATCTTCGCGCGCGGCGCCCGTCGTCGGCGCGCCTGCGCTGCTGCAAAGCGGCGACGAGAGTAGCGTCGATCTCGATGGTCAGCGTCATGCTCAGCTGCCAGGGCGGCACCTCCCGTCACCACAACGGAAGGACCGGCCCCGGTCCTGGTGTCGCAGTTCCCGCCGACATGCCTGTGCGGGTCCGCGCGGGCTCATCCCGCTCGAGGAGCGCTACGTGACCGAAATCCGGACCTACGTGATCGACACCTCCGTGCTGCTGTCCGACCCCTGGGCGTGCAGCCGGTTCGCCGAGCACGAGGTGGTGGTCCCACTGGTGGTGATCAGTGAACTCGAGGCCAAACGGCATCACCACGAGCTGGGTTGGTTTGCCCGTCAGGCGTTGCGCCTGTTCGACGACCTCCGGCTCCTGCACGGCCGGCTCGATCAGCCCATTCCCGTTGGGACACAAGGCGGTACGCTTCACGTAGAGCTCAACCACACCGACCCCGCGGTGCTGCCCGCCGGTTTCCGCAGCGACAACAACGACTGCCGTATTTTGAGCTGCGCCGCCAACCTTGCCGCCGAAGGCAAGCGAGTGACGTTGGTCAGCAAGGACATTCCGCTTCGCGTCAAGGCCGCCGCCGTGGGGCTGGCCGCCGACGAGTACCACGCGCAAGACGTGGTGGCCTCCGGATGGTCGGGGATGCGCGAGATCGAGACCGCAACCGAAGACATTGACGCGCTGTTCGCCGAGGGTGAGATCGATCTGACCGAGGCGCGAGACCTCCCCTGCCACACCGGCATTCGGCTGCTCGGCGGCAGCTCGCACGCGCTGGGCCGGGTCAACGCGGACAAATGCGTGCAACTGGTGCGCGGTGACCGCGAGGCGTTCGGCCTGCGCGGCCGGTCCGCCGAACAGCGGGTGGCACTCGACCTGCTGCTCGACGAGTCGGTGGGCATCGTCTCGCTGGGCGGCAAAGCCGGCACCGGTAAGTCGGCGCTGGCGCTGTGCGCGGGCCTGGAGGCCGTGCTGGAACGGCGCACCCAGCGCAAGGTGGTGGTGTTCCGCCCGCTGTACGCCGTGGGCGGCCAGGAGCTGGGCTACCTGCCCGGCAGCGAGAGCGAGAAGATGGGCCCCTGGGCGCAGGCGGTCTTCGACACCCTCGAGGGACTGGCGAGCCCGGCCGTGTTGGAAGAGGTGCTCTCCCGGGGCATGCTCGAGGTGCTGCCGCTGACCCACATTCGCGGCCGGTCGCTGCACGACTCGTTCGTCATCGTCGACGAGGCCCAGTCGCTGGAACGCAACGTCTTGCTGACGGTGCTGTCCAGGCTGGGAGCCGGGTCGCGGGTGGTGCTGACGCACGATATCGCCCAGCGCGACAACCTGCGGGTCGGCCGGCACGACGGGGTCGCTGCGGTGATCGAGAAGCTCAAAGGCCACCCCCTGTTCGCCCACATCACGCTGTTGCGCAGCGAGCGATCGCCGATTGCCGCGCTGGTCACCGAGATGCTCGAGGAGATCGCCGGGCCGCAGTGACGGCGCATCTCGCCTGGCCACGCGTTCGATAAACTTCGACGGTGCCGAAAAGACCCGACAGCCAGGCCTGGCGCTATTGGCGCACGGTTGTCGGTGTCGTCGCAGCGGTCGCGGTGCTGGTGATCGGGGGGCTGACCGGTCACGTGACGCGCGCCGACAACCTCAGTTGCTCGGTGGTCAAGTGTGTCGCGCTGACGTTCGACGACGGACCCAGCCCATTCGATGGCCGCCTGCTGCAGATCCTGAAGGACAACGGCGCGAAGGCCACGTTCTTCGAGATCGGCAACAAGGTGGCCGCGAACCCTGCGGGGGCCAAGCAGGTCGCCGACGCCGGGATGGAGATCGGCAACCACACCTGGGAACACCCCAACATGGTGACGATCCCACCCGAAGACATCGCCGCCCAGTTCTCCAAGGCCAACGACGCGATCGCCGCCGCCACCGGTCGGACCCCCAACCTGTATCGACCGGCCGGCGGGCTGTCCAACGACGCCGTGCGCCAGACGGCGGGCCGTCTCGGGCTGGCCGAAATCCTCTGGGACGTCATTCCTTTCGACTGGGCGAACGACTCGAACACCGCGGCGACGCGGTACATGCTGATGACGTATATCAAGCCGGGTTCGGTGGTGTTGTTCCATGACACCTACTCGAGCACCGTCGACCTGGTGTACCAATTCATTCCGGTGCTCAAGGCCAACGGCTACCGGATGGTGACGGTCAGCGAACTGCTGGGCCCGCGGGCTCCGGGGAGTAGCTACGGCGGCCGTGAGAACGGGCCGCCGGCGAACGAACTCCACGACATCCCGCCTGGTGACATCCCGCCGCTGCCGAGTACGTCCTCGCCCAAGCCGATGCCCAACTTCCCGATCACCGACATCCCGGGCCAGAACTCGGGCGGCCCGAACAACGGTGCCTAGCACCAGCCGGTGGGCCCGCGCGGCCGCCCGGCTCCGTAATCGCCGGCCGCACGGGTCGGCGGGGCAACCAAAGTCCGCCCGCCGGTTGGCGATTGAATACGGGGCCGACCTCGCCCTGTCCTACTTCCTGGCCGTCATCGAAGCGGCCGCCATCTTGATCCCATTGCGGGGCCACACTTCGGTCGGGGCCAACGCCGACTTCGCGCGGGCCAACACCGCCGCGGTGGTCGTGCTCGTTCTGTTGGGCATCGTCGGCGTCGCGGCCGCCGCGATCCTGAGCGCGGCCCCGACGCTGCGCTGGTACGCGGCCGGCGCCGAACCCGACCAGAAGCAGCGTGAGGCCGCGATGAAGCTGCCCGGCCGCCAGTCGGCGATCCTGTTCGGGGCCTGGGGCGTCACCGGCGGAATCTTCATGTTGCTCAACCTGGGCGGCGGGGCGCAGCTGCTGCTGCCCATCGCGCTCGGTGTGCTGCTCGGCGGACCGGCCGCCGCCGGCACCGCGATGCTGCTGGCGCAGCGCGTCCTGCGCCCCATCATGCGCGCCGCCACGCTGGGCTGCGAGCCGCGGATGGCCGTGCCAGGCGTGTACGCGCGACTGGTCCTGCTGTGGTTTCTGTGCAGCGCCTTCCCCATCGGGGTGATCGCAACCCTGGTCGTCCTTCGCTCTTATGGGTGGCTCATCGAGAAGTCCGCATCGCTGGATGTGCCGATCCTGGTGGTGTCCCTGGCGGCGCTGGTGCTCGGATTTCCGACCATGATCTTGACGTCGCGATCCATTTCCGATCCACTCGGCGAGGTGGTCGACGCGATGGCGGAGGTCGAACACGGCCGTATCGGGACCTACGTCGGTGCGTATGAGCGCTCGCAAATCGGGCGTCTGCAAACGGGTTTCAATCGCATGGTGGCCGGGCTGGCCGAGCGCGACCGGTTGCGCGACCTGTTCGGGCGCCACGTCGGAGCGGACGTCGCCCAACGCGCCATCGACGAGGGCGCATCGCTGTCCGGGGACGTGGTCGAGGCGGCGGTCCTCTACATCGACCTGGTGGGCTCGACGCAACTGGCGGAAAGCCGTCCCCCGCAAGAGGTTGCCGAAATCCTCAACGATTTCTTCCGCATCGTCGTCAACGCCGTCGATGAACACCACGGGCTGATCAACAAATTCGCCGGGGACGCCGCGCTGGCCGTCTTCGGGGCGCCGTTGCCGACCCGCGAGCCGGCGTCGGCCGCCCTGGCGACCGCCCGCGCCCTGGGCACCCAACTGCGCCGGCTACCGGTCGATTTCGGCATCGGCGTCTCGGCGGGCCGTGTCTTCGCCGGCAACATCGGCGCCGAAAACCGGTACGAATACACGGTGATCGGCGACGCGGTCAACGAGGCCGCGCGGCTGGCGGACCTCGCCAAGACCGCCGACCGGCGGATCCTGTGTGCCGCGGCGGCCATCGAGCGGGCGGACGAAACCGAGGCGGCGCATTGGGCCGAGTGCTATTCCACCGTTCTGCGGGGGCGATCCGAAGCCACCCACGTCTCGGCGCCGGCCTAGGCGGGCCGCGTCAGGACTTCGCGACCTTCAGCGCCGCGATGATCCGGCCGATGATGTCCGCGGAAGCACTGTCACCGATGGGTGTGCTGCCGACGAACATGGTGACCGGCTTGGTGTCGACGGCGATGACGGTGACGGAGTCGCCTTTGACGTTGCGGGTGCGGTCCGCGATCGTGACGTCGGCGTCGGCGCGGGCGGCCTTGGTCCCGTCGACGGTGATCGACGACGACTTCACCGGACCGAGCGTGGGCTGCGCGTTCGCATAGCCGGGCCCGTTGGCGATGCACTGCAACAACTTCGACGCCTGGGCGGTGACGTCCATGCTGGAGACGAAGTTGCTGACACCGACCTCCGCCGTCATCATCCACTGGCTGGCCCCGGGCACTTCCTGGGCGACGCCCACGGCGCCGATCAGGTTCGGGTTCTGGTCGTCGGAGAACACCGTCCAGTTGGGCGGCACCGAGCTGGCGGGGAACGAGAGCTTGCCGGCGGCGATCGAGTCGGTTCGCGGTACCTCGCCTCCGGACACGTTCGGGGTGCAATCGGTGGCGGTCTGCTGACCCTTGGGTTGGCTGGTGGTGCTGGTGGTCGACGACGGCCCGGCGGCCGGGGACCGGCCGTGGCTGCCGCCGCGCATCACAACCAGGGTCGCCACGAGCGCGATGACGGCCAGGATGACGAGGCCACCGACGATGAGCCAGGGCAGCTTCGAGCCGGGGCCGCCCGGCGGGGGCCCGGGCGGGTACGGCCCGGGCGGGAACTGCTGTCCCGGTTGCGGATACCCCTGGGGCGGATACTGATACGGGCCGGTGGGCGGGTACGGTGGCGGGCCGCCCTGGGGCGGGCCGCCCTGGGGCGGGCCGCCCTGGGGCTGGCCGCCCTGGGGCTGGCCGCCCCAATAGGGCTGCTGCCCATACGGATTTCCGTAAGGGCCCTGGCCGTAGGGGCCGCCGGGAGGAGCCGTCATCGCTGCACCACCCGCCTATTTCGCCGGCTTGACCTTGGCCATCGCCAAGACATCCAGGCGGCGGTCCAGTTCTTCTTCGGAGAGCTTCTCGCCGATCAGGCCGCGGTCGATCACGGTCTGGCGAATCGTCTTGCGCTCCTTGAGGGCCTGCTTGGCCACCGCGGCGGCCTCCTCGTAGCCGATCGCCGAGTTCAACGGTGTCACGATCGACGGCGACGACTCGGCGAGCTCCCGCAGGTGATCGACGTTGGCGACCAGGCCGGTGATGCACCGGTCCGCGAACAGCCTCGACACGTTGGTCAGCAGCTTGAACGACTCGAGGATGTTGCGGGCCATCATCGGGATGTAGACGTTGAGCTCGAAGGCACCGGACAAGCCACCGACGGCCACCGCGGCGTCATTGCCGATCACCTGGGCGGCCACCTGCGTAACCGCTTCCGGCAGAACGGGATTGACCTTGCCCGGCATGATCGAGCTGCCCGGCTGCAGGTCCGGCAGCTGGATTTCGGCCAGGCCGGTCAGCGGGCCCGATCCCATCCAGCGGATGTCGTTGGCGATTTTGGTCAGCGACACCGCGATGGTGCGCAGCGCGCCGGAGGCCTCGACCAGACCGTCGCGCGCCGCTTGAGCCTCGAAAGAGTTGGCGGCCGTGCGGAGTTCGTTCAGGCCGGTGGAGGCGATCAGCGTCTCGACCACCCTCGCGCCGAAGCCGTCGGGAGCGTTGAGCCCGGTCCCCACCGCGGTGCCGCCGATCGCCAGCTCGCCCAGCCGCGGGAGCGTCGCGCGCACCCGCTCGATCCCGGCCTCGATCTGACGGGCGTACCCGCTGAATTCCTGGCCGAGGGTCACCGGAACGGCGTCCATCAGGTGGGTGCGGCCCGACTTGACCACCGTCTGCCACTCGCGGGCCTTGCTCTGCAGCGCTTCGTGCAACACCTCGAGCGCCGGGATCAGGTGGCGCACCGCCGCCTCGGTCGCCGCGATGTGGGTGGCGGTCGGGAAGGTGTCGTTCGACGACTGCGACATGTTCACGTCGTCGTTGGGGTGCACTGTGACACCGGCCTTGGCGGCGATGCTTGCGATCACCTCGTTGGTGTTCATGTTGGAGCTGGTGCCCGACCCGGTCTGGAAGACGTCGATGGGGAACTGGTCGTCGTGTTGGCCGTCGGCGATTTCGGCGGCCGCGGCGATGATGGCGTCCGCCTTCTCCGGTGCCAGCAACCCGAGGTCCTTGTTGACCTGCGCGCAGGCGCCCTTCAGTAGGCCCAGGGCGCGGATCTGGGTGCGCTCCAGGCCCCGGCCCGAGATGGGAAAGTTCTCCACGGCGCGCTGGGTTTGCGCGCGCCACAACGCCTTTGCGGGTACCCGCACCTCGCCCATGGTGTCGTGTTCGATGCGGTATTCGGTATCGGTGGCACTGTCGGCCATAGGTAGCAGTCCTTGTCTTTAAGGGCGTGGTTCCGGGTCTAGGGCAGGGGATAGGCGGCAGTGCTGTCGCCGGTGAAGTCGATCGCGGAGTATTCGTTGAGCTTCGAAAGCCGGTGATAGGCCTCGATCATGCGGACAGTTCCCGACTTCGACCGCATCACGATCGACTGGGTGGTGCAGCCGCCGGGGTAGTACTGCACGCCCTTGAGCAGGTCGCCGTTGGTGACCCCGGTGGCGCAGAAGAACACGTTCTCGCCGGACACCAGGTCCTCGGTGGTCAGCACCCGGTCGACGTCGTGGCCGGCGTCGATCGCCTTCTGGCGTTCCTCGTCGTCCTTGGGCGCCAGCTGCGCCTGGATCGCCCCGCCCATGCAGCGGATGGCGGCGGCGGCGATGATGCCCTCCGGGGTGCCGCCGATCCCGGCCAGCATGTCGGTGCCCGACAGGTACCGGCAGGCCGAGATCGCGCCGGCGACGTCGCCGTCGGTGATCAGCCGGATGCGGGCACCGGTCGCGCGGACGTCCTCGATCAGCTGGGCGTGCCGGGGCCGGTCCAGGATGCAGACCGTCATGTCGCGCACCGACAGGCTCTTCGCCTTCGCGACGGCCTTGATGTTCTCGGAGATCGGCGCGGTGATGTCCAGCACGTGGGCGGCCTCGGGCCCGACGGCGATCTTGTTCATGTAGAACACCGCCGACGGGTCGAACATCGCCCCACGTTCGGCCACCGCCAGGACCGAGATGGCGTTGGGCATGCCCTTGCTCATCAGCGTGGTGCCGTCGATCGGGTCGACGGCGAAGTCGCACTCCGGGCCGTCGCCGTTGCCGACCTCCTCGCCGTTGTAGAGCATCGGCGCGTTGTCCTTCTCGCCCTCGCCGATGACCACCACGCCGCGCATCGACACCGAGTTGACCAGCTCGCGCATCGCGTCGACGGCCGCGCCGTCGCCGCCCTCCTTGTCGCCGCGGCCCACCCAGCGTCCGGCGGCCATGGCGCCGGCCTCGGTCACCCGGACCAGTTCCAGGGCCAGGTTGCGGTCCGGCGCCTCACCACGTGGCCGTCCAGATGGGCGGTCGCCCTTAACTGTCATGGTTGGAGATTGTCCCAGAAGCGGATCGGTCTGCTGGAACTGGGATACTCGGGGGATGACCGAAGAGTCGCCGCTGAATGCCAGCTCGGAGGCCCAGGTGGCCGGCGAGCCGGCCCCGGCGGCCGGACCGGCTGCCAGGCCGGCCAAACCGCGGTTGCTGCAGGACGGCCGTGACATGTTCTGGTCACTGATGCCGCTGGTCATCGGGTGCATCCTGCTGGCCGGTCTGGTGGGCATGTGCTCGTTTCAGCCCGGCAGCCACCAGGGCGCGGTCCCGTCCTACGACGCGCCGGCGGCGTTGCGGGCCGACGCCGCGACGCTCGGCTTTCCCATTCGGCTGCCCAAGTTGCCCACCGGCTGGCAGGCCAACTCCGGCAGCCGCGGCGGCATCCAGGGCGGCCGCACCGATCCCTCGACCGGTCAACGGCTGAACGCGGCGACCTCGGTCGTCGGCTATATCAGCCCGACTGGGATGTATCTGAGCCTCACCCAGAGCAACGCCGACGAGGACAAGCTGGTGGGCTCGATCCATTCGTCGGCGTATCCGGCCGGAACGGTCGACGTCGCCGGGACCAACTGGGTGGTCTACAACGGCTCCGGCCAGAGCGGGGCGGACGCCGAGCCGGTGTGGACCACCCGGCTCACCGGCCCGACCGGGGCCACTCAAATCGCGATAACCGGTGCCGGCAACACCGATCAATTCCGTACGCTGGCCTCGGCAACGCAATCGCAGCCGCCGTTACCCGCGCGCTGAAGGAAGGCCGAGCGTGACCGCACCCCAAGCAGATCTGTCCGGATGGTCGGTGGCACCGTTCAGCGCAGGCGGCTACACCCATGACGTCTACCGCAAGGGCAGCGGCCCGGGGGTGGTGCTGATTCCCGAGATACCCGGGATCCATCCCGGTGTGCTGGCCCTGGGCAATCACCTGGTGGACAACGGCTTCACCGTCGTCATGCCGTCGCTGTTCGGTGAGCCGGGCAAACCCAAGACGGTCGGCTACATCGCCTCCTCGATCAGCCGGGCTTGTGTGGCAAAAGAATTCGCGGCCTTCGCGACGAACAAGCAGCGGCCGGTGTCGATGTTCCTGCGCGCGCTGGCCCGTGACCTCAACGCGTCGACCCCGGGCAAGGGGGTCGGCGTGATCGGCCAATGCTTCACCGGCGGTTTCGCGCTGGCCGCCGCGGTCGACGACGCCGTCCTGGCCCCGGTGCTTTCGCAGCCGTCGGTGCCGCTGCCGCTGGGGCGCGCGCGGCGGCGCGATCCCGGCCTGAGCGAATCAGAACTGGCCGCCGTGGCCGATCGCTGCGCCAACGACGGCCTGTGCGCGATGGGTCTGCGGTTCAGCGAGGACAGCGCCGTGCCGCGCGAACGGTTCGCGGTGCTCAAGGAGCGGCTCGGTGACGCGTTCGAGGTCATCGAGATCGACTCGGGGCCGGGGAATGTGGGCGGTTTCAGCAAGCTGGCACACTCCGTGTTGACCGACGAGGTCCGCGAAGTCGACGGCCAGCCGGCGTACGAGGCCCGCAAGCGGGTAGTCGAGTTCCTCACCCAGCGCCTCGGTTAGGAAAGCGCCGCACGCATGACGACTACGACCAGTGACCGGGTGGTCGAGACCACCTTCGGCCCCGTCCGCGGCGCCGACTCGTCCTCGCCGCGAGGCCGCGTCAGCACCTGGAAGGGCATCCGGTACGCCGCCCCGCCCGTCGGCGCCCTGCGCTTCCGGGCGCCGCAGCCGCCCGAGCGGTGGACCGAGGTCGCCGACGCCACCCGCTACGGGCCGGCCTGCCCGCAGCCGGTCTTCCCCAACATGCCGCTCGACCTGGGCGCACCGCAGGGCGAAGACTGCCTGCGGCTTAACGTCTGGGCGCCGTCCGGCACGCAGCCGGGCGACGGGAAGCCCGTGATGGTGTGGCTGCACGGGGGCGCCTACGTCCTGGGATCGGGCAGTCAGGCGCTGTACGACGGGCGGCGGCTGGCCGGCGACGGCGAAGTCATGGTGGTCACGGTCAACTACCGGGTGGGAGCCCTCGGCTTCATGGACCTGTCGTCGTTCAGCAGTACGCGGCGGCGGTTCGACTCCAACGTCGGGCTGCGTGACGTGCTGGCCGCACTGGGCTGGGTGCGTGACAACATCGCGGCGTTCGGCGGCGATCCCGGCAACGTCACGCTGTTCGGCGAATCCGCCGGCGCGGGGATCGTGACGACCCTGCTCGCCGTCCCGTCGGCCGAGGGGCTGTTCGCCCGGGCGATCGCCCAGAGTTCACCGGCCACATCGGTATACGACCGGCGCAGGGCTGAGCGCGTCGCCGAGACCGTCCTCGACAGGCTCGACGTCGACGCGCACCGGTTGCCCGACGTGCCCACCGCGGTGCTGCTCGCCGCGTCCCAAGAGGTCTTCGACGAAGTGCCGGTGCGTAATCCGGGCCTCCTGGCGTTCGTCCCGATCATCGATGGCGAGCTGCTGGACGACTACCCCGTCAAGCGTGTGCAGGAGGGCCGCTCGCTTCCGGTCCCCTTGATCATCGGGACCAACAAGCACGAGGCGGCGCTCTTCCGGTTGATGCGTTCGCGGCTGATGCCGATCACGCCTCGCGCGATCACGTCGATGTTCGACCAGATCGCCGCCGAACAACCGGACCTGCAATTGCCGACCGACGAGCAGATCGGATTGACGTATTCGCGATTGCGGCGCAGGGCAAGGAGTTTGAGCATCGCAACCGACGTCGGGTTCCGGATGCCCTCGGTCTGGCTGGCCGAGGGCCATAGCAGGGTGGCGCCGGTGTACCTGTACCGGTTCGATTATGCGACCCCACTGCTGAAGCTGCTGTTGGTCAATGCCGCCCACGCCACCGAATTGCCTTACGTTTGGGGCAATCTCGGGGCGCCGAAGGATCCCACGCTGAAACTGGGTGGCAGAAAGACGGCCAAGGTGGTCTCCAAGCGAATGCGCACCCGGTGGACCAACTTCGCTGCGCAGTCAAAGCCGGCGGGCCCGGCCGGCGAGCCGGACTGGCGGCCCTACGGGGAGGCCGATCGCGCCTGCCTGATCATCGACAAGCGTGACATAGTCGCTGACGATGTCGATGCGAAGATCCGCGCCGCCTGGGGCAGCGAGATGGTGGGTTTCCGCTAGCCTCGCCAAGGCCTCGTTACAGCGGCTCCGAGAGCATGAACCGGTGCCCGTCGGGCGATCGCAGACCCATCTCGCGCCGGCCCCACGGTTCGATCGTCGGGGGCTTGAGAATGTCCGCTCCTTCGGCGAGAGCGCGCCTGTAGTACTCGTCGATTCCGGAAACGGTCAAATACGCGATGTAGCTGTGGTCCCCGAGGTCGGACGCCGGCAACGACTCCGGACAGCGGCCGAGCCGAAACGTCACCGACCCGGCCGAGCAGAACGCCCAGTTGCCCGGGTCGGGCTCCGTCACCGTGCAATCCAGGATTCGGGTGAACCACCCCGCCGCGCGGTCAAGGTCGTGCACCGCGAGGACGGGATCGGCGCAGAGGAGCGTCATGGTTCCAGTCTGTCGCATTGGTTTGCCGGTGCTGACACAATGGGAATCGCGGTGCTACCCAGCCGTCTTAGCCTGCTGCGCCTGGCTTTTCATCCGATTGAACATCTCGACGTAATAGGGCAGGCATTCCGCCATCGCCTGTTCGGTGGTGAACAGGGGTTCATAGCCCAAATCGCGGCGCGCCTTGGCGATCGAGAAGTAGTTGTCCAGATAAAGCCGCTCGACGGCCAGCGGCTCGAGCAGCGGCGCCGGTATGCCGAAGCGGAAATGCAGCCGCTGCCAACCGGTCATCGCCACGCGGACCATCGGGCCATTGACCCGCATCCGGGGCCAGTTCACGCCGCAGGCCTCGACCACCGGCCGCGCGAACTCGAACATGTTGATCGGTTCGTCGTCGTTGATGAAGTACGCCTGACCCGGTGCCGTGCCCCCGGGGACGAGGTGCTGGGCGGCCAGGATGAACCCGTGAATCAGGTTGTGCACGTACGAGTTATCCAGTCGAGCGGACTTGCGGCCGATCAGCACTTTGACGTGGCCGGCGATCACGCTTTCGAACAGCCTGCGGAACATCGTCTGATCACCGCGGCCCCAGATCCCGCTGGGCCGAATTGCACAGGTCAGCATGTCGCCAATGCCGTTCTGCGACAGCACGAACCGCTCGGCGACGACCTTCGTCTCGGTATACAGATCGTTGAACCGGTTGGTGTAGGGCAGCGTCTCGTCCCCGCCGGGGATGTTCTGGCCACCCATCACGACGCTGTTGGACGACGTGTAGACGAATCGCTTCACCCCGGCCGCCTGCCCGGCGTGCACCAGGTTCTCGGTGCCGCCGACGTTGACCCCGAAGCTGCGCTGCCGGTATGCGTCGGTCACCGACGCGCCACCCATCAAATCGATGATCGCCGCGGTGTGAAAGACGGTGTCGATGCCGTCCACCGCTTGGGCGCAGATCGCTGTGTCGGTGATGTCGCCCTCGAGCACCTCCAGTTGCGGGTGCTGCGCAAGCGGCGACGGCGCCCGGTCGAACGAGCGCACTTGGTGGCCGCGCTCCAGCAGCGTGGTGACCAGGTTGGCCCCGACGAACCCGGAGCCGCCGGTGACGAGGACGCGGCCGAGTTCGGTGGTCAGTGATGCATCAGCCATGGGCCGCAGCATAACTGAAACGTGTTCCAATTTCGAAAGTGGTCATAGTTTGTGTACCGCAAAAGGGCCGAAATCAGGCGTCATCCGCCTGGCCGGCCGCGAGCGCATCCTCGATCCGCTTGCGAGCGCCAGCTAAGTGTTCTTCACACCGTTTTGCGAGTTCCTCGCCCCTTTCCCACAATTTCAGCGACGCGTCGAGGTCCAGGCCTCCCTGCTCCAGCAGGCGGACGACTTCGATCAGTTCGTCCCGGCACGCTTCATAGCCGAGCTTACTAATAGGCGTAATTGACTGTTCGCCTTCACCGGCCATCGGTCTGCCCTTCGCTCACCGCGGCTATCGCGCCGTCGGCCACCCGCACCCGCAGCCGGCTGCCGGCGGGCGCGTCGGCGGTCGACCGCAGCACCACTGGGGGCCCGGAGTCCGGCACCGCCTGTACCACGGCATAGCCGCGGGCCAGCGTGGCCGCCGGGCCCAGAGTCGCCAGCCGCGCGCTCAGATGGCCGATGCGCTCCGCCTCCGCGGCGGCCAGGCGGGTGACGTCGCGGCGGATCGCCGACCGTGCGCGATGAATCTCGTCGGCGCGCGCCGTCAGGACCGTCAGCGGTTCGGCGAGCACCGGTCGGCTGCGGACCTGGGCCAGCGCCCGCTGTTCGCGAGCCACCCAGTTGCGCAGCGCCTGCGCGCTGCGCCGGCGCAGATCATCGATCAGGCGCTGCTCGGCGGCGGTGTCGGGTACGACCTTCTTCGCCGCGTCGGTCGGGGTGGCGGCGCGCAGGTCGGCGACCAGGTCGCACAGCGGATTGTCGGGTTCGTGACCGACCGCGCTGATGACCGGGGTGCGGCAGGCCGCGATGGCGCGGCACAGTGTCTCGTCGGAGAACGGCAACAGGTCCTCGACGCTACCGCCGCCGCGGGCCACCACGATGACGTCGACCTCGACGTGGCGGTCGAGTTCGTATAGCGCCTCGACGATCTGGGCCACCGCGTTGGGTCCCTGGACTGCGGTGTTGCGCACGGCGAAACGCGCCCCGGGCCAGCGGCCGGTGGCCACCGTCGTCACGTCGCGTTCGGCGGCGCTGGCCCGGCCGGTGATCAGGCCGATCATGTTGGGCAGGAAGGGGATTGGTCGCTTGAGCCGGGGGTCGAAGAGTCCTTCGGCGTCCAGCAGCCGGCGCAGCCGATCGATCCGCGCCAGCAGCTCACCCACACCTACGGCGCGAATCTCGCTGAGCCGCAACGAGAACGTGCCCCGACCGGTGTAGAACGACGGCTTGCCGCACACCACCACCTGCGTGCCCTCGGTCAGTTTCACCGGCGCGTTGGCCACCAGGTCGCGTGAACACGTCACGGTCAGCGACATGTCGGCGGCCGGATCGCGCAACACCATGAACACCGTCTTGGAGTCGGGCCGCGCGCTGATCTGGGCGAGCTGGCCTTCGACCCATACCGTGCCGAGCTTGTCGATCCAGCTGGCGACCCGAATTGCCACCGCGCGCACCGGAAATGGGTTCTCGGCGGAGTTCGGTTCGGATTGTGCGGGCGGGGTCACTTCGCGTTCGCGCGGGTGATCCTGTTGGCGAGCAGCGTCTGGAAAGGCGCGCGGGCCTTGGTGGCCTGCTCGTATGCCAGCAGGGCTTCGAGTTCGTCGACGCTCAGCGATTGCAGACGGGCACGCAGTTGCGCCAGCGTCAGTGCCGCGTAGTCCAACTCGGTCACCACCGACGGTTGCGCAACCGCCGGCGCGTCCGAAGATTTCCTGCCCTGCTTCAAGGGGGCGGCATCGGACGCGGCGTCGGCGAGCGAGTACAACGCGAACCGCCCCTCGGTTCGGCGGTCCCCCTCGCCGATACCCTCCTCGGCAGGTGCTTCGAACGCTTCGGGCAGGTCCTCATCGAAGGTTGCCCATTCGGGCTGCTCGTCTTTTGGCGGGAAGATGTTCTCCAGGGTGCTGTCACCCTTGATCGCCAGCTCGGCGAGGTTCTGCTGAAATCGCATCACAAGGTGCGCCGCCTGACTGGCTAATGTCATGGGGTACATCAGGATGGTTTTCGGCAGCTTCATGGTCTCCTCGACGGCGACTGTCGCCGCGCCGACCAATAGCCGAACTCCATACGGTGCAGTAGCCATGGGTCCAAGATTGCCTTAAGCGACGGCTAACTCCAAGCCCGCCGGCGCGAGCTGGCAAGCCCGTGTCCGCAGAACGTACCCTGGGTGTCATGCCGCCGACTGTCGACATGGGAATTCCCGGCGCGTCCAGCTCGGTAGCCAGCGATCCAGCCCGTAAGCGAGTGCTTCTGGCCGAGCCGCGTGGTTACTGCGCGGGCGTGGATAGAGCCGTCGAGACGGTCGAGCGCGCGCTGGAAAAGCACGGCGCGCCGGTGTACGTGCGTCACGAGATCGTGCACAACCGGCACGTGGTCACCACCCTGGAAAAGGCCGGTGCGGTGTTCGTCGAGGAGACCGACGAGGTCCCCGAGGGTTCCATCGTCGTGTTCTCCGCGCACGGCGTCGCGCCCACGGTGCACGCCGCGGCCGCCGCACGCAACTTGCACACCATCGACGCCACCTGCCCGCTGGTGACAAAGGTGCACAACGAGGCCAGGCGGTTCGCCCGCAACGACTACGACATCCTGCTGATCGGCCACGAGGGCCACGAGGAGGTCATCGGGACCGCCGGCGAGGCGCCCGACCATGTGCAGCTCGTCGACGGGGTCGCCGCCGTGGACAACGTGACAGTCCGGGACGAGAACAAGCTGGTCTGGCTGTCGCAGACCACGCTGTCGGTCGACGAGACCATGGAGATCGTCGACCGGCTGCGCCAGCGGTTCCCGAAGTTGCAGGATCCGCCCAGCGACGACATCTGTTACGCGACGCAGAACCGGCAGGTCGCCGTCAAGGCGATGGCCCCGGAGTGCCAGCTGGTGATCGTCGTCGGTTCACGGAACTCCTCGAACTCGGTGCGGCTCGTCGAGGTGGCGCTGGGCGGCGGCGCCGCGGCCGCCCACCTGGTCGACTGGGCCGACGATATCCAGCCCGCATGGCTGGAAGGGGTGACCACCGTCGGCGTGACCTCCGGTGCGTCCGTCCCCGAGGTCTTGGTGCGAGGTGTGCTGGAGCGGCTCGCCGATTACGGCTACGACGTGGTGCAACCGGTCACCACGGCACAGGAAACCCTGGTGTTCGCGCTGCCGCGCGAGATCCGGTCACTGCTCTGACACGTCGGGCGCCGGTTGGCGCTCAGCCGTCGTATTCCCATTCCGTCGGGGGTCGCTGAGGCCGGCCGTATGCCCGTGAGCGGTTCCGCCGCTCGGCCTCCTCTGGTGCGCCCGCCCCCCGGTAGCGCACCTGCGAGATGGGGTGATGCGTCCCGTTGCCGTTCGGCGCGGGGCGGCGTCGCCTCGGCTCGTAGGCGGAGTCGTAGCTGTCGTAGCGGCCGAAACGCTCCCCGGGCGGGTCAAACGGGTCCCCGTACCGATCCGAGCCTTCGAAACGCGACCTCGGCTGGTCGTAGGGCCGTTCGTAGGGGCTACGGCGGCCGCGCGGCTCCCGACGGCCTTCCCGAGGCGATTGGCCGCGCGCGTCCGGATCGGCATCCGGCCTGGGGCGGCGCCGTGACCGGCGGGGCGGTTCAGCGGCGCCGTAGTCCCGGGCGCTCGTTGAGCCTCTCCGAGTCGAGCGCCGCTCGCTCGGATCGCCCGTGTCGTCCAGCGGTTCCCGCGGACGCCGCGACCGGCTTCGGGCGGAGCGAGTGGCGGTCCGATCATTGCGCGCCGTGCGGCGGGCCTGCGCGGCCGAGCTGCCCCCGCGGGTGCGCCGCGCCTTGGCCGGGGCCGCCTCGTCGGCATCGTCCTCGTCGGATTCCGGGCGCACGATCGCGCGGAGTTTGGCGACAATCCCGCCGACGACGGACTTGACGTCGGTGGACTCCGCGTCGTCGGAGCTCTTCGTCGTCGCGGTCGCCCCGTGCGACATCCCGAAGTACCACCTGGCCAACCCGATCAGCAGCACCACGCCGGCGGTTCCCAGCATCAGCGGGAAGCGCTCGATGAGCGGATAGCCGCAATTGATCAACAGATCTTTGAGATGGCCGACCTTGGCGTCGTGGAACAACCAATAAGCGCCGGGCACCGCGCAGAAAAGTATCAACGGGGGCTGGATCATCGCGGTGAAAAGCCCGTCTTGGCGCACCGCCAGCACCGCCGCCAGACAGCCGGCTATATAGAAGCCGGCGAAGACGTGCGTCAGCTCCTTGTGGCCGGCGTCGATTCCGTAGCCGATCGCGGTGGCGGTAACGGCGAGGAGCAGGGCGGCGTACCACGGCACACCTGGGATATCTGGGTGGATCGAGCGGTGGGAGGCCTCCACCGTCGACTTTGCCCGCTGTCCTGACACATGTAGACCGTACCGGGAAAGGGCGGAAAGCCCCGTAAATACCTCGTAGGGATCCCGGGCGTGCCATGACGATCGTGCACGAACGGTCCACAGCGGCCGGTGCCGCAGCCGACCCCTAGACTTGGGTCCCTGTGAGCCTGAGCCTGGGAATCGTGGGTCTGCCCAACGTCGGCAAGTCGACCCTGTTCAACGCGCTGACCCGCAACGACGTACTGGCGGCCAACTATCCGTTCGCGACGATCGAACCGAACGAAGGCGTCGTTCCGCTGCCGGATCCGCGCCTGGACAAGCTGGCCGAGCTGTTCGCATCCCAGCGCACCGTGCCGGCGCCGGTGACGTTCGTCGACATCGCCGGCCTGGTGAAGGGCGCGTCCGAGGGTGCCGGGCTCGGCAACAAGTTCCTGGCTCACATCCGCGAATGCGACGCCATCTGCCAGGTGGTGCGGGTGTTCTCCGATGACGATGTGACCCATGTGGCCGGTGAGGTGGATCCCCGATCGGACATCGAGGTGGTCGAGACGGAGTTGATCCTGGCCGACCTGCAGACGCTGGAACGTGCTCTGCCGCGCTTGGAGAAGGAGGCCCGCACCAATAAGGAGCGCAGGCCGGTGTACGAGGCGGCGGCCGCGGCACAGGAGACGCTCAACGGCGGGAAGACGTTGTTTGGTGCGGGGGTGGATGCGTCCTTGCTGCGGGAGCTGAACCTATTGACCACCAAGCCGTTTCTGTATGTCTTCAACGCCGACGAGGCGGTGCTGACCGACGCGGCGCGGATCGCCGAGCTGCGTGAGCTGGTCGCGCCCGCCGACGCGGTGTTCCTGGACGCGGCCATCGAAGCGGAGCTGAACGAGCTCGACGACGAGTCGGCCGCCGAACTGCTGGAGTCGATCGGGCAGAGCGAACGCGGGCTCGACGCGCTGGCCCGCGCCGGTTTCCACACCCTCAAGTTGCAGACATTTTTGACGGCCGGCCCAAAAGAGGCGCGCGCGTGGGTGATTCACCAAGGCGACACCGCACCGAAGGCCGCCGGGGTGATCCACACCGATTTCGAAAAGGGCTTCATCAAGGCCGAGATCGTGTCCTATGACGACCTGATCGCCGCCGGTTCGATGGCCGCTGCCAAGGCCGCGGGCAAGGTCCGGATGGAAGGCAAGGACTACGTGATGGCCGACGGCGACGTGGTGGAGTTCCGCTTCAACGTCTAGGGCTCGATGAATTCTGCCGATCGCGGAGGTCTACATACCATGGGAACCCTCTGTTACACCGCGACCATGTCTCTCGACGGCTACGTTGCCGACGGCAGCGGCGACTTCCAGTGGTCGGCCCCAAGCGATCCGGTGTTTACCGCGCATGTCGACCGCATGGCTGAGGTGTCGACCGAAGTGTTAGGGCGGAAGACTTTCGCGCTGATGCAGTACTGGGAGACCGATCCCGAGGACGAAGAATGGGCCTCGGCGGAGCGGGAGTTCGCCCAGCGCTGGCGAGGCATCCACAAAGTGGTGGTTTCGTCGACGCTGACGCACGAGATCGAATCGGACCGTGTCCGTTTGGTACCCGACCTGCGCTTGGACGAATTGAAGCAGATCGTCGCGCAGGCCGAGGGCGTAGTCGAGATCTTCGGGCCCACCACCGCGGCCGCCGCGATCCGAGCTGGCCTGATCGATGAGTTCCAGTTCTTCGTAGTGCCGAAGATGGTGGGCGCAGGTCTACGTGCCCTACCTGACGGCATGTGCCATGATCTGAGTCTCGCCGGGCACCGCCTTTTCGACGACGGCACCGCTCACCTGCGCTACCTGTCTGGCCGCGACGTTGCTCGGTGACTGAATGCGGCGGAGTTCGGCTTCAACATCGGACGTGGTGGCGCGCCGGCAGATTAGAAGGGGCTTCATTGTGAGGGTGGCGGCGCACTAGATTGCGCAGTAAAGCGGTGTTGAGGGGGCGCGATGCGGTGGCGGGGTGTGTGTCATGTCGAGTTCGCGGTGCTGGACTACGACGACTCGGTCGCGTTCTATGACGCATTGTTCGGCTGGCTTGGATACAGCAGCTTCTCATCGCTGAACATGGAGTACCAGTCGATCTATTACATGACGCGTAATGCCCACCCGCACAGCTACATCGGCATTCAGCCTGCCCGTACCGGCGGGAAGCTGACGCACCGGGATCAGGCGGTCGGGATCAACCACATTGCGTTGTGGGCACGCAGTAGGGCAGAGGTCGACCGTTTTCATCGGGAATTCCTGATCGGTCGAGATGTCCCGGTCACGGACGAGCCGAAGGAGTACCCACAATACTGGCCCGGCTACTATGCCGTGTTTTTCGACGACCCGATAAACGGCATCCACTGGGAATTGGCTTGGATGCCGAAAGTCCCTACACCGCGCCAAATTTGGTCGTTCTATCGCGCAATTCGTGCCTTCGCGGGAAGTCGGCCAGACTTGGCCAACACCGTGCCGGGCGTTGTCTCCCAGGCGCGGAGAACCCTGCCCAGCCGGCGGTGACGCGGTGGAGATCCGCTTACCAACCCAGGTGGCGTCAACGTGCCAGAACAGCTTGATGGCACCGAAACGACCGTGGCGTTGTCACTCCGCAGTTACGATGCGACAGTCGTGTAACGCGTGTCTTGCGTTCCGTCTAGGACAAATAAGGCGAATGGGGTGCCGCCAGGATGTCACGGCTGCCGAATCGGAGCGGCGCCATACGTCAGTGCATCCACTACTTGAGCCAGGCGCCGATAGATGATCGCGGGGCCGAGCCAGCGGGCAATGAACCTGCGCAACTCGATACCGTCTCGATGCGGCTGGCCTGGGTCGACAAGGATCGAATGCAAAGTGCGTAGGCCCATTTCGGCGAGCTCGTCGAGCGCGGCTTCGTCGAATCCGTGCATGTCCCAGTCAACGTCGAGACGATGCAGCATTGAGCGGGAGAACGCCCGAGCTGTGTCGGAGGTCAGGGACACCGTATGACCTTCTGGCGCTCCGCTTCTCAACAGGCGTTCGATTTGGCGTTCTCCGGCAAGGCTTTCGACGGCGAATGCGACACCTTCGACGAGCGCCGCGGCGGGTTCGGTGAGTCCGCTGATATGCTCGGCGAGCTGGTCGAGGAAACCGTGGGCCGAGCGCATCGCGCTGGCGATCATGAGAGCCTCGGTTCCCGGGAAATAGCGATAGACCGTCTGCCGGGTGACGCCCAAGGTGCGCGCCACGTCGGTGAGCCGCATCGAGAATCCTTGTTCGGCGATGATCTCGTCGGCCACGTCGAGGATCCTGTCGATGGCCTCTTCGTCACTCGCTGGGGCGTTGCCCGCCCATCCGTGGCTACGCATGGTTGAACTCTAGGGCAGCGTGGTGGCCGCGCGAGCGCTGGATGCGTTGGGGCGAAATGTGTTAACGATCATCGACCGTCCAAGCCAGTTACGGCCCCGACGGAGTACCAACGCGCCGCGCTCTTCGGTTCCTCCGCGTACCGCTGGATCCATCTGGTGGCGAATTCGGGAATGATCTCGTGTTCAGGAGTGTGGCGCGGACCCTGTGAGCGGATCAGACCGGCGATCATGGCGAGGACTTCCCTTTTGGGCACACCCGCGTAGGTCGACTGACCCGGTCGAGTAAGCGCATGCGCGGCCCCCAGTGCGGCCCGAACTGCCTTCGCGGAGAGCCCATTTGGTAATAGTTGGCCCAGATCGCCGCCGTCCTCCTTCGGCACATGCTTCTGAAAGCCGCTGGAGATGATCCCCAGGATCTCATTCATATGCCTGAGCACGCCGACTATCGTCTTTGCGCGATACAGATAGCTGTCGTGCACGGCGTTGTAGACGATGAGCGCGGAACTGCGATGCTCGATTTCTTCGACAAAGTGCCAGAGGAACAGCGACGCTACTCGCTCGTCCCCGGCCCGAAACAGCTTGTCCTCGTGGTCGAGGAAGACTTTGAAGTAGGGCGTGAACGTGGCTTCGACAACTGCGGGATAAGCGAGACGCCAGGCGAGCGGCTTGGTGGCGGTGAGGCAGTCGTAGGAGGCCACGACGTCGGCCATCGTTTCCTGCAAGCCGGGCCAACGTCGGATCAGCGCACGGATATGGCTTTGGTGAGCGGCTGAGTGCTGTGCCTCCTGACGCAAGTAAGACTCTGCCTCCTCCGCCGTGGCCGGGTCCCGCATCAGCGGTATGGCTTCCCGCGTCGCGTCGACGATGAGTTTCTCGAAGCCGGGCGCGAAGAACGAAATGGCATTGCACTGCATTGCAAACGCGGGGCGCTCCGGCTGCCAGTTGAACGGGACATCGGCGCTCGCGAAGTCGAAGCGAACGCGCCTCACCTGTAGCTCCGTCATGGCGTCGACGTTAGCGGCCAAGATCGCCAGTGACAAGACAATGATGCATAGATGTATGGCGTTATGCTGGGACGACGCCGGTCAGCCTTGACGGCCAGGCCCTAGAACCATACGTTATACACAAAACGTCTAGTCAGATGGCAGGTGTCCAGATGAACCTGATCGTGTTCAACAGCCCCGCCGGTCTTCCCTGGCAGACGAATCTGTGCGACATCATGCTGCTGACCATGTTCCTGGCGGCAGTGGCGTACAGCGTCGTCCAGTTCCGCCGCGGAAGGCGCGTCTACTGCGCATTGCTGGCGGCAGCGGCAATCTACGGGCTCGTGCTGGAACTGGTCGGGATGGCCACACTCAACATGTACAAGCAGGGCGACTTCATGTTGATGATCAACTGGCCTGCCTTCCCGTTGTGGCACGGCACCACGATGATGCCCGCGTACGTTGTGATCTTTTACCCGGTCTTTCTGTTCACCGGTTTCAAGGTCGTCGAGGCGATCGGGACCGAAAAGCGTTGGCAGGGAGCCGTCACCGGTGGGCTATTCATGATTGCGCTTGACGCCCCCTACATCATTGAGGGCAACCTGCGCCACGTCGTGTGGTGGACCTGGAATCCAAACTTTGAGTACTTCCAGTTCTGGGTCGGCTGGCCCCTGCTCGATCTCTGTTGGCAGGGCATCTGGGACGCCGTCTTCATTTACATCATGCTTTGGGCCGCACCCCGAATCGACGGCTTGGCCGGTAGCGGTATCGCACGATGGTCGAATGCGAAGGCAATGGGCGCTTTTCCACCGCTCGCAGCCCTGATGGTCCTGGTGACCGGGCCCATCCTGATGTCACCGGTCACCGTCGTCACCGCGCTCGGCGGACGTCAGTGGCCTGTGGTCGTGATGCTCGTGGTCGGCTACTGCGCGGTCACTGTGACCGCACTGCGCTCTGCCAAAGCTAATCCGTCATTCGAACCGTTCACCCTCGGTCTGGTCGTCCTATACGTGGCAAGCCTTGGGGCGATGGTGATCGCCAACGTGGTCTACGAACGCGGTCTTACCCGGTACATCCTGGTTCAGGCCGTGGGCCTGATCGTGGTGAGCGGTCTTGCATCGTTCCCTTGGATTGCCACCCGCGGAGGCTCCCGTGAACTGGCCGGGCAGGCAGTTCAAGCCGTGGCCTGATGCGTCAAAAACCTTGACCTCGCCGTCTAGCGGACGGGTCTCAAGTCGACCATGCTTGACAGATGGCGAATGTCGAGCGGGCGGAACCGTTGGTCCGGCGGTCTACGAGGATCGTGGCGGGTTGTGCGTTGGTGCTGTCGGCTTTAGGGATGGCGGGTGGCGTGGCCCAGGCCGTCCCGGCCCCGACCTCGCATTGGTGCCCGGGCAATCCGTGGGACCCGAGCTGGGGCAAGGTCTACGACTGGGACTGGAACCACTGCCACGACTGGCAAGGTCCGGCGGGCCAGAGTTTCCCGGCCGGTGCGGGCCCCTGGGGTCCACCGCCGGTGTGGGCGCCCCCGGCGCCACCCCAACCGGCATCGGCACCGGGGGCTCAGCTGATGTGGAATCCGACTGGCCCGGGCAATTGGGGGTTCTGGAACAACGGAATCTGGACGCCCGCCTGAGGGAACGCGCTGTAGTTCGCCCTTTGAGGCGGGCATGTTGTCGGTATGGCTCCTTAGCATGCCCTCGTCGCACTAACGTGCACCGCCACGGCCGCCAGGAGGGCTCCATGAAGTTCGTTTCCACCCGCATCATCACCGCCGACGTCAAGCGTCTCGTCGATTTCTACGAGACGGTCACCGAGAGCCCCGCCGTGTGGGGCAACGAGCTTTTCGCCGAAATCCCGACGCCGGTTGGCACGCTGGCGATCGGCAGCGACAAGACCGTTCCGCTGTTTGCGGCTGGATCGGCCGAGCCGGCCGCCAACCGCAGCGCGATCGTGGAGTTCATGGTCGACGACGTCGACGCGGAATATGAGCGGCTCCATGAGCGCGTCGGGGAGGTGGTGACAACGCCAACCACGATGCCGTGGGGTAACCGCGCGCTGCTTCTGCGCGATCCCGACGGGAATCTTGTCAACCTGTTCACCCCGATTACGGACGAGGCCCGTGCCAAGTTCGGAATATGACTGGTGTGCAACGAACTTCGGCTGGCTGCGTCTCGGTGGAGCTGTAGAGGCGCGGTCTAACTCAACGGTTAAGTAGGCTGGACTGGTGTCAGTTGGCGGCCGCTTACCACGCGCGCGTTCTGTTCAGCTCCTCTGTGGCGCCCTCGCCGGGCCGCTCTTCGTGACTGCTTTCACCGCGATCGGAGCCGCGCGTCGGGGCTACGACTGGCGGCGCTACCCGGTCAGTTCGCTTGCGGTCGGTCGTCAAGGCTGGGATCAGCGCATCAATTTCATCCTTGCCGGACTTCTATATTCATGTGCGGCTGCGGGTCTCGCACGTTGCGATCGGCGGCGCATTGGACCGCGTGCCGTTCCGGCGGTCGTCGCTGGAGCGGGCATTGGGTTGATCGGCTCGGGAGTCTTCGTCACCGATTATGTTGGTGATCGTCTCGGCGAGCTCTCCGCCCCGACCCGGCGCACTCGTGCGGGGCGGATGCACGACCTCTGCGGGATCCCGGTCTTTGCGGGCATCCCGGTTGCCGGCCTGGCCAGCGCGGCCACCGCCGTGCGTACCGGGGACTACCGTTGGGCCTGCTACTCGGCAGGATCGAGCACGGTGATGGCGGGGACCCTGCTCCTGTTGGGTGCCGCTATCAAGGGTCGATTCGGCCTCAGCGGCAAAAGCGGTATCTTCCAACGTATCTCGATCATTGTCGGGCTCGGATGGCTGAGCTCCGTGTCGCTCCGCGGCCTTGGTGAATGACGAACCTCCGCCGGGCGTCCACCGATTTGGCGGCGGGCCGATGGATTGGCTCGTTGCCGGCTGCGAAATCTCGGCTACTTGGTACGAATTAGTCGGAGACATGCACGGCGGGGTCGGCGCCCACGGGTATCCAGGCACTCATGCGTGGTGGGCGGCGCGGCGTTAAGATCTCGTCGTGGTCGGTGAGGACTGCCCTGAGACTCCTGAGGAGTTGGAACGCCGGGCCGAGGCGCTCGACGAGCGCGAGCGGGAACTCGCGGACCGCGATGCCGAGGTCGGACGGCGCGAGTGGATGGCCGACAGACGAGATCGGCTCGCCGACCGGCGGGACCAAATCGCTGACGAGCGCGAAGAATTAGCGGACGAACGGGAGCGCCGCGCGGACGAACGCGAGGGCACGTCCGAACAGCGTGAGCGCGACCGGATCCGGCGCGTGGGCGAACAATCGAAGCGCACCGAAGCGACGGCTCGACGCGAGCAGGCGGACATCGACCGCGAGATAGCGGACACCGAGCGCGGGTCCGAAAGCCGCTGATCGTCCGCGCAGACGTTTGCTGGTAGGCGCATCTGCCGGGGCGTCCGATTTGCTGAAAGTGCGGCGAAGGCCATTGTCCGGTTTGCGAATGACGTGCGCCACAAATTTTGGCGGATAATAACTGGCATTGCTAGCGTCCCCGGCCATGGTAGTACTTGCAACATTGATGTCATTGATCAATCAGGTATCCGGAACGCCTTATATTGCGGGTGGGGATTCTCCGTCCGGGACGGATTGCTCGGGACTCGTTTCCTGGGTTGCCAACGCGGCATCCGACAGGCCCGTCTTCGGAAACCGGTTCAACACCGGCAATGAAGAAGCGGCTTTGTTGGCGCGCGGCTTTCAATACGGAACCGCCCCTAACGCCCTCGTGATCGGGTGGAACGGCGGCCACACGGCCGCGACCCTGCCGGACGGGACCCCGGTGTCCAGCGGTGAGCACGGTGGAGTGCACATCGGTGGCGCCGGCGCCTACCAGGCCGGGTTCACGCATCACATGTTCCTGCCGATGCCGCCGGATGGCGAAGGCGCCCTTCCGCCGCCGCCGGACGCGCCGCCACCGCCGCCGGACGCGCCGCCGCCACCGCCGGAGGCGCCGCCCGTCCTGGTCGACGCCATGGCTCCCGCACCGCCCGCACCACCGGCCCCGCCGGCGCCCGAAATGCCGCCGCCCGGCGAACCGGGAATTGCGAATCCTTAACGAAAGCAATTCGCGAAAGTCTCAATCTTTCGTGCCACTATTTGACGCATATAGGACACGCAAGCAGAACAGGAGCCAGTGCACAGTGAAATAGCTCGGCTTGCGCACGGTCTGTGAGGCAGGCCACTTGCGCAGCTGCTAAGCGGTCCGCGATTCGCACGGAATCAATGCGAAAGTGCGCCCCGGGTGTTCAATTGCAACGCCCGGGGCGCACTTTGCTGAAGCCCGATCACGGCCGGCGGCGCCGACGGGCGGATATGCTGGCGCTGCCCGCCGCGACCGGGCGAGGCGCAGTATCCAGGAGCGAGCTAGGTGGGCACCGCAATGATCTTCATCGTCGTGAAGTTCGAGACCAAGCCCGAGTGGGCGGACCGCTGGCCAGAACTCGTCGCATCCTTCACCTCCGCCACTCGTGCCGAGGAAGGCAATCTCTGGTTCGAGTGGTCGCGAAGCCTGGACAACCCGGCGGAGTACGTTTTGGTGGAGGCGTTCCGTGACGGTGAGGCGGGCGGCATCCACGTCAACAGCGACCACTTCAAGCGGGCGATGCAAGAACTCCCGCAGGCACTGACGTCTACCCCGAAAATCATCAACCAGACCATCGACGCTTCCGGATGGTCCGAACTGGGTGAGATGTCGGTCGACTAGCCGGCTCCCGTTACCGTTACGGCAATTTCGTCGCCCAGCTGAAAGCCCGGAGCCAGCGGAAGCGTGTCACCGCTCCAGAACTTGCCGGGGTCAAACCAATTGGCGTCCTTGTCCGTGTTCAGCAATCCCATTTCCTGGTACGTGATCGCCACCGTCTCCGCGCAATAGGCAGTGGAAAGGCTCATCTTGCGCTCTTCCCGGCGGCGCCGGGTCTGCTCGCGAACCTTGCTGTCCACCACGGGGATTCCGCGAACCCAGTCATTGATGGTCGGGAGCCGGCCGCGGAACCAGCGACCGGTCAGCCGGGCAGTGGTGGGAAACGCGGTGCCGTCCATCCGGGCGATCACCCGCAGGAGCTTGTTTTCCTGTTCGCGGGTGGGGTGGGGTGTCAGCTGACGTAGCCAGCACCGCTGGTCGTAACGCTGCGTCCACTGCAAGACCGCCTGGTGCAGGTCGTTGAGCTGCACGCCGCGGTGGTTGGTTCCCGTCCACATGTCCTCGAGCTTGTCGCCCAGTTCGGCATGCCAAATCAACGGTGGCAGGTCGTCGATGGCCACCGTCATGCCGACGTGATTGACCGGTGCGTTCGTCAACGTCTGAATCGCGCGGTCGGGCCGGGAGCGGCCGCGAAACAACCAGAGGTCGCCCGTGCGAGTCTCGTTCAGCGCTTGATCGAGGGTGAGCATTATGAGGAGAGTACTTCGCGTCCGTCGTGAACACGTCCGCCCTCAGGCTTCGGAGTTGCAAGAGCGCACAAGTTGAACACAGCGCGAATACCCTGGGTTCATGCGCAATGTGTGGAAATGGCTTGGGCTGGCCGGCGTCGCCGGTGTCGTCGCCGGGGGCGCGCTGGTGGTTCGCGACCAACGCAAACGACGCGCCTATACGGCCGACGAGGTCCGGTCCCGCCTGCACCAGCGGCTGGCCGAATACGACGGCGAGGGCTTTCAGGCCGAATCGGGATCGGCCGGGACGTCGACGGCGAACAACCGATAGTTGCCCGAAAATCCCTTGAGTTCGACGTCGCGGCCTGCGTCGAAGCGGATGTCGTCACTGTCGGAAAGGGCATCTCGCACCGGCTGACTCACCAAGATCTCACCACCGGCCGCCTGCGCCGCAACCCTTGCCGCCATTGCGACGTTCCGGCCGAACAGATCGTCGCCGCGACGCACCGAGCGGCCCATGTGGATGCCGATCCGGACGCGAATCTCCTCGTGCCGCTTGCGCTTTGCGTCCTTGCGTAGCGCACGCTGTAGGTCGATGCCGCACCGCACCGCCTGGTCGGCGCGGGCGAATGCCACCATGAACCCGTCGCCCTGGCTCTTCACCACGTGACCAGACCGTCGCTGCACGAGCTCCGACACCAGCTTGTCGTGCGCCCCAATCAGCTTGACCCAGGCGCGATCACCGATCCGTTCGTTGAGCGCGGTGGATTCCTCGATGTCGGAGAACAGGATCACCACCCGGCCATCCGGTGTGACCCGCGCCAGGTCGGGGCGCTCCACCTCCGCCCAGTCGGCGAGGTCTTCGATCGAACTGCGCACGGCGGCGCCGAAGCCTTCTTTGCGCACTACGTTCGCGGTGTTCCACACCGTTTTGAGAGCCTCGCGGCCGCCCGACAGCAACCAATTGCGGGCGTCGGTGCGGTGCCGCAACTCGTCGATCTCCTGGCGGCTGCGGACCAGTAGCCGCGACACCACGGCGAGCGCGATAGCCTCGATCGCGGCAGCGCCGGCCAGCACGTAGACCGTGATATGCAGCGCGTCGCCCACGCAAGCATCCTGCCAAAGGCCGCGGTGGCTTGAGGTTGTCGGGTCTGTGTGCGGTGTCTAGTGTTAGGTCCGACCGCCGCGGGTAGTGAGTCTGGAAGAGCCGATGACTTTCGGAGGTGCGGGCTTGGCTGACGGCGGGGACAACTCTTCGAACAAGCTGGTGATATTCGGCATCACCGGAGACCTGGCGCGCAAGATGACGTACCGGGCCTTGTACCGGCTCGAGGCGCGCCGCATGCTGGACATCCCGATCGTCGGCGTGGCCAGTGACGACATCCCCCTCGAGAAGCTGGTCGGGCGCGCCCGCGACGCCATCAAGGCGTCGGGTGAGAAGTTCGACGACGCGGTGTTCGACCGGCTCGCGGGCCGGCTGTCCTATCTGCACGGTGACGTCACCGACGACAAGCTCTACGGCCAGCTCGCCGAGAAGATCGGCAAGGACTGCCGGCCGCTGTACTACCTGGAAATGCCGCCGTCCCTGTTCGCGCCGATCGTGGAAAACCTCGCCAAGGCCGACCTGTTGGAGTGCGCACGCGTCGCGGTGGAAAAGCCGTTCGGCCACGACCTGGCCTCTGCGCGTGACCTGAACGCCCGGCTGCGCGCGGTGCTCGACGAGGACCAGATCCTGCGGGTGGATCACTTCCTGGGCAAGCAACCCGTCGAAGAGCTGCAGTACCTGCGCTTCGCCAACAACGCGCTGGCCAAGCTGTGGGACCGGGACAGCATTTCCGAAATTCACATCACCATGGCCGAGGATTTCGGCATCGAGGACCGCGGCAAGTTCTACGACGCGGTGGGTGCCCTGCGTGACGTCGTGCAGAACCATCTGCTTCAGGTGCTCGCGCTGGTCGCGATGGAGCCCCCGGTCGGCCCCAGCGCCGATGACCTGAACGACAAGAAGGCCGAGGTGTTCCGCGCGATGCCGGCGCTGGATCCCGAGCGTTGCGTGCGTGGCCAGTACCGCGGCTACACCGACGTGGACGGGGTAACCAAGGATTCCCAAACCGAGACCTATATCGCGCTGCGGACCGAGATCGACAACTGGCGCTGGGCGGGCGTGCCGATCTTCTTGCGCGCGGGAAAAGCGTTGCCGGAGAAGGTCACCGAGGTGCGGATGTTCCTCCACCACGTTCCCGGATTCTCGTTCCTGCCCAACCGTCGGCCGCCCGCGCCCAACCAGATCGTGCTGCGCATCGATCCCGATCCGGGGATGCGGCTGCAGTTGTCCGCCCAAGTGGGCGACGAATGGCACGACGTACACCTGGACTCGTCGTTCGCGGAGGACCTCGGGGAAGCCGTGCGCCCCTACGAACGGCTCCTGTACGCCGCGCTCACCGGGGACCGCCAGCTGTTCGCCCGGGAGGACGCCATCGAGGAGACATGGCGGATCGTGCAACCCGTGCTGGACAAACCAGGCCGGATCCATCACTACGACCAGGGCTCCTGGGGACCCGAGGCCGCGCAGTCGCTGCTGCACGGCCACCGCAGCTGGCAAGAGCCGTGGCTGCCCAAGCAGACGTCACAGTAAGGAGAACAGGAAGAGATGCAGCTCGGGATGATCGGCCTCGGCCGGATGGGCGCGAACATCGTCCGCCGCGTCGCCAAGGACGGACACGAATGCGTGGTCTACGACCACAACCCGGACGCGGTCAAGGCGATGGCGGGGGAGGAGAGGACCACTGGGGTGGCGTCCCTGCAGGAGCTCGCCGAGAAGATGACCGCTCCGCGGGTGGTCTGGGTGATGGTGCCGGCGGGGACCATCACGACTGGGGTCATCGAGGAGCTGGCCAACACCCTGGACTCCGGCGACATCGTCATCGACGGCGGCAACTCGTACTACCGCGACGACATCAGCCACGCGAAGACGCTGTCGGAGAAGGGTATTCACCTACTGGACTGCGGCACCAGCGGCGGCGTGTGGGGCCGGGAACGCGGCTACTGCCTGATGATCGGCGGCGACGACGAGGCTTTCCTGCACGCCGAACCCATCTTCGCCTCTGTCGCTCCCGGAGTGGAAGCGGCACCGCGTACGCCGGGGCGTGACGGCGAGGTCGCGCGGTCGGAAAAGGGATACCTGCACTGCGGTCCGTCCGGCGCCGGGCACTTCGTCAAGATGGTGCACAACGGCATCGAGTACGGCATGATGGCCTCCCTCGCCGAGGGGCTGAACATATTGCGCGGTGCCGACATTGGCAAGCAGGTGCAAGAGGGCGACGCGGAAACGGCGCCGCTGTCGAATCCGGAGTTCTACCAGTACGACTTCGACATCCCCGAGGTCGCCGAGGTATGGCGCCGCGGCAGCGTCATCGGCTCCTGGCTGCTGGACCTGACCGCGATCGCGCTGCACGATTCGCCCGACCTCAAGGAGTTCTCCGGGCGAGTCTCCGACTCCGGGGAAGGCCGGTGGACCGCCATCGCGGCGATCGACGAGGGCGTCCCTTCGCCGGTACTGACGACCGCGCTGCAGTCCCGCTTCGCCTCGCGCTCACTCGATGACTTCGCGAACAAGGCGCTGTCGGCGATGCGCAAGCAGTTCGGCGGGCACGCCGAGAAGCCGGCGAACTAGCGGCGATCGCGAGCGCGGCGGAGCCGGGCGATGCGGGTCGCCGCCATCGGGACGCGGATCGCGGCCAATCAGTGCCGCTTGACGAACTTCACCACGGCGTCGCTGAACGCGTCGTTGTCGTCGCCGGCCGCGGTGTGCCCGGCGTTGGACAGCTCGACGAACTCCGCGCGGGGCACGCTGGCCAGGAAATGCCGGACGCCCTCGGGGCTCACCACGTCGGATAGCTTCCCGCGGATCAGTAGGACGGGAATCGAGAGGCTCTTCGCCGCCTGCTCGAACTTCTCGGTGCGCAGCTCGGGATCGTCGCCGGGCTTGGTCATGAACGCCGGGTCCCAGTGCCAGTACCAGCGGCCGTTCTCGCGCAGGCGCAGGTTCTTCTTCAGGCCCTCGGGGCTGCGCGGCTTGTCCCGGTATGGGAGGTAGGCGGCGACGGCGTCGGCGGCCTCCTCCAGGGAGTCGAAACCGTCGAGGCCGCTGATCATGAAGTCGCGAATGCGGGCGCTGCCGCCCTTCTCGAATCGGGGCACCACGTCGACGAGGACCAGTCGGGTCACCACCGCGGGCCCCGCCCGGTGGGCGGCGAGGATGCCGGTCAGCCCGCCCATGCTCGCGCCGATGATCATCACCGGCCGGCCGATCGCCTCGATCACCTTCAAGACATCGGCGGTCAGGGTCTCGACGTCGTAGTCGGCATTGGGTGCGCGATCGCTGTCACCGTGTCCCCGGCTGTCGACTGCGACGACGTGCAAGCCCTCGTCGGCGAGCGTTTGGCCGGTGTTTTTCCAGGAATGCCGGTTCTGGCCGCCACCGTGCAGCATGAGGACGCTCGGGCGCCCCGCGCCGTCGGTCCCGCCATTCCATTCGTCGGCGACCAGGGTGATGCCGCCGACACCGGAAAACTCGACCGTCTGAGGGAGGCTGCTGACGGTGCTCATGCGACCTGACGTTACATAGGGGGCTTAAGCACCGTCTCGCGGGTCGGCGACGCGATGAGTTTTCCCGCTGGCCGGGGTCTACCCAGTGACAACACCAACGATCAAAAAGGAGACCCGGGCCTATGCCATCGATCACCCCGTCGCTGTGGTTCGACCATGACCTGGAGGAGGCGGCCAGGTTCTACACCTCGATTTTCCCGAACTCTCACATCGAGGGCCTCAACCGAACCACGGAGGCCGGACCGGGCGAGCCGGGCACCGTCCTGTCCGGCAGCTTCGTGCTGGACGGCACCCGGTTCATCGGCATCAACGGCGGCCCGCACTTCCACTTCACCGAAGCGGTGTCGTTCACCATCCACTGCAAGGACCAGGACGAGGTCGACTACTACTGGGAGCGGTTGACCGACGGCGGCGAGGAATCGCAGTGCGGTTGGTGCAAGGACCGCTTCGGCCTCAGCTGGCAGATCGTCCCGGACCGGCTCTACGAGCTGATCAGCGACCCCGACCGGGCACGCGCGGCGGCCGCCACCCAAGCGATGTATGGCATGCGAAAGATCGTCATCGCCGATTTGGATCGGGCCGCCGCGCAGGTTTAGCGAAACTCCCTGTGGCAGCACCGCTTTGACCGCTTGGGGCATGCGGTCGGTGCGTCGCGGGCCCGCACGCGTTAGGTTGGTCCGTGCGGACGCGCCGAGCAGGGAGTGGACATGGGTGAACCAGGCTGGATCGACGTGCCCAGCCCTGCGGGGGACCTGAAGGCACTCACCTGGGGGCCACGCGGTGGCCCCATCGCCTTGTGCCTGCACGGCTTCCCCGACACGCCCTACGGGTTCCGCAAGATCGCTCCCCGGCTCGTCGAGTCCGGCTGGCGGGTGGTGGCCCCCTTCATGCGCGGATACGCGCCGTCGTCGATCCCGGCCGACGGCAGCTATCACGTCGGCGCAATGATGGACGACGCCTTGCGGGTGCGCTCGGCAGCCGGCGGCACCGACGGTGACGTGGTGATCGGCCACGACTGGGGTGCGATCGCCACCACCGGTCTGGCCGCCATGCCCGACAGCCCGTTCACCAAGGCCGTGATCATGTCGGTGCCGCCGTCCGCGGCCTTCCGCCGCAAGGCAGGCGCGGCGGAGCGCGGACGGCTGGCCGGCCAACTGGCGCGTCAACTGCTGCGCAGCTGGTACATCATGTACTTCCAATTGCCCTTGTTGCCAGAGCATTCCGCGTCCTGGGTGCTGCCGCTGCTGTGGCGGCGGTGGTCACCGGGCTATCGTGCCGACGAGGATCTGCGCCACGTCGACGCGGCGATCGGGACGCCGGAGAGCTGGCGTGCGGCGCTCGGACCGTACCGCGCCACGATCCGCAACACCCGGCCGCCGGCGCAGTATGCCGAACTGAACGAGCTGTGGACAGCGGAGCCGGTGTGGCCGTGCCTGTACCTGCATGGCCGCGACGACGGCTGCATGACATCGGCTTTCGCCCGCTGGGCGGAGAAGGTGTTGCCGCCGGGCAGCGAGATGGCGATCGTGGATCACGCTGGGCACTTCCTGCAGCTCGAGCAGCCCGACAAGGTCGCCGACCTGATCCTCGGGTTCATCGGCTCACCCGGCTGAATGGCGCCGCAGCGGTTGGCCGCTGTCGATGCGCAGTTCTACTGGATGTCGGCCAAGATTCCCAACGACGAGTTCTTGCTCTACGCGTTCGACGGCGAGCCCGTCGACTACGCCCACGTCATTGAGCAACTCCGCCGGCGGGCCAGCGAGGATCCGGAGCTGGCGCTGCGGCTGCGGGATCGCGGCCCGCTCGTGTATCCGCAGTGGGTTCCCGCGGCCGTCACGCCCGACCAGGTCGTCCGCCACGACCTCGAGGACCGCAGCTGGGCCGGCTGCCTGGCCGCCGTCGTCGCCCTTGCCGGCGACCAGCTGGACGTGCGCCGGATGCCCTGGCGGCTGCATGTCTTCAGCGCGGTGCTGGGCATCCCGGGCGTGACCGGACCGGGGAGCGTGGCCGTAATGCAGGTCGCGCACGCGCTGGCCGACGGGGCCCGAGCCTCCGCGATGGCGGGTTGGCTCTTCGGCCGGCCGGACCACGTGCCCGGGGTGCGGCGGCTGCGGGCCGGATTCTTGCCGTGGCGAGCCGCGCAGGCGGCTCGCGCCCATCGGCAGTTGGAGTGCGACACTCGCGCGGGTCTGCTGACCGCCAAGGCAGATCCCCGGCCACTGCTGCCGACGAATGCGCGGCCTGGCGCGGCCCGGTCGGTGCGCACGCTGGTGCGGCACCGCTCGCAGTTGCGCGGCCCTACTGTCACGGTGGGCGCGCTGACGGCGATATCCGCGGCGCTCTACGAGTTGCTGGGCGACGCCGCCGATACGCTGGGCGCCGAGGTTCCGATGGCCAAACCCGGTGTCGCGCATGCGTATAACCACTTCGGTAACGTCACGGTGGGTCTGTATCCGAAGCTGGGGTGGGAAGCCCGCGCCGAGCGGATCGCGGCGGAGCTGGCCAACGGCCGGCGCCGCTTCGCGCATCCGGCCACGCGTTACGCCGACCGAGCCTTCGCGGCGGTACCCGCAGCCCTCTTACGTTGGGGCGTAGCCCAATTCGATTTCGATGTCCGCCCCGAGCAGGTATCCGGCAACACCGTGTTGTCCAGCGTGTACCGCGGGCCGGCCGATCTGACCTTCGGCGGAACCCGGGTGGTCCTGACGGCCGGCTACCCGGCGCTGTCGCCGGTGATGGGGCTGACGCATGGCGTGCACGGCATCGGCGACACCATCGCGGTCAGCGTGCACGCCGCCGAGTCGGCCGTCCCCGACATCGATGCCTACGTGCGGCTTCTCGACGCGGTGTTGTAGCTACTGCGCGTCACCGGATCGGGCGGCTTCCTCCCGCGTGAGGCCGACGGCGGAGATCAGCTCCTCGTGCAGCTCGAACCACACGGTGTGGTAAGAATCGATGAGCGGCCTGGTCAGCCATGCCGTCTCGCCTGCCCGCACTTTGCCCAGCGCCGCAACCAGTTTCGCCGGGTATGCGTTCAGCCGCGGCAGCTGCGCCGCGACCGACTCGATGATGGGCAGCACCCGCGCATGCAAATCGTCGAGGCGGGCCAGCACCGCCGCGTCGTATTCCGCGTCGTCGTGCGCGTTCGGGGTGCCGTCGGGACCGCCCTTGAGCTGCCAGTCGGTGACCAAGGATTTGAAATCGGCGTTGACGGGCCGAAAGTCGTCGTAGGCGGCGGCCAGCGCCGCCCGGTCGGCACCGCTGCGCTCCTCGGCCAGTAGCGTCGCGAGCCGGTCGCGCCCGGCGGGGGTGATCCGCACGGTCGCCTCGTTGACCAGTAGGCCTGCCGCGGTCAACTGTTCGACGACGGCCGTCACGTCGGCGAGGTCTTCGTTGAGTGTCGCGGCAAGCTCGGCGGGACGTAGCCGGCCCTTCAGCCGAACCGCTTGCAACACCGCCAATTCGGTCATGGCGTGGTCTCGCCCGCGAGCCGCAGCGCGGTCAGCATGACGATCAGCGGGGTGGCCGAAACGACGTCGGTGTGTCCGCGTTTCATCGCCTCCGCGACCGCGTCGTCGGTGGCGTCATCCAGCCGCATGTGGCCGCCAGAGGTGTGGGCGCGCAGCGGGCTGAGCCGTCGGGCGATGTCGGCCAACTCCCGCAGTTCGGGTGTATCGCTTTCGGACCACGCGGACAGGCTCAGGTTGCCCTCGCGCACTTCGCCTTTCGCGCCGTCGACGGTGATCAGCTTGCCGGCCAGGGATGCGGCGACCCCAGGGCCACAACCCACCACAGCCACCCGGCCGAGTTCGCGGCTGACCACCGCCGCGTGGCTGGCCGCCCCGCCGACCTCGGTGACGATGCCTTGCGCGGCGAGCATGCCGGAGACGTCTTCCGGCCGGGTGTGATCGCGCACCAGGATCACCGGCTCACCTCGCTCGGCGGCATCGAGCGCCTCGTCGACGTCGGTGTATGCCCTGCCCGACGCGACGCCCGGGCAGGCCGGCAATCCCTTGGCCAGAAGTCTTGCCGACAAACGTATTTCCGGCTGTAATGCCGGTAGCAGCAGAGTTTGTACGTGCGCCGGGGTCACCCGTCTCAGCGTCTCCGCGTCGTCGATGAGCCCCTCGTGCCGCAGCTGTAATGCGAGGCGCACCGCTGCCTGCGCCGACCGCTCCGCGCCCCGTGTCTGCAGCAGCCAGAGTTTGCCGTCTTCGACGGTGAACTCGATCTCTTGAACGTCGGACCCGAGTCGCTCCAATCTGCGGGCGGCGTCCATCAAGTCGTCGTAGACGGCCGGCTGCTCTTCGCGCAGGGCGGTGACCGGCTCGACGTCGACCGACCCGGACACCACGTCGTCACCCTGTCCGCCGGGTAGCCATTCGCCGAACGGTGTGCGGTCGCCGGTGACGGGATTGCGTGAAATGAGAACGCCCGCACCGGAATCGGGGCCGTGGTTGCCGAACACCATCGCCTGCACGACGACAGCCGTGCCGCTCTGATCGTCGCCGCCGGAATGGGCGCGGTAGGCGAGGGCCCGGGGCGAGTTCCACGAGGCGAACACCGCCTCGATGCCGGCGCGTAGCTGCGCATAGGGGTCGGCGGGCGCCGATTCTTGTTCGTCCAATCCGACGATGCGCCGATACATGCGGTCGAACCGCCGGCGCGTGTCGCGGGCGAACGCGGCGGCGCCGGCGGCGGCGAGCGCCTGCTCGACATCATCGTTCATGCCGAGGTCCAAGATCGTGTCCATCATGCCCGGCATCGACTGGGTGGCCCCCGAGCGCACGCTGACCAGCAGCGGACGCGGGCCCCGACCGAACGTGCGCGAAGTCTGCGCCTCCAGCCAGCTCATCCGGTCCAGCACGTCGGCCCAGATCGCGTCGATGGTGGCCCCGGGGTCGGCGAGGTACCGCAGCCCCACCTCGGTGGTGATGCAGAAGGCGGGCGGCACCGGCAGACCGTGGCGGTGCATCACCTCGATGCCGTGGCCCTTGTTGCCCAGCAGCGCCCGCGGATGACTGGCCGTGCCGTCCAGTAACACCACGGAATGCCCGTCAGGCGAGGCGCTAGACGCGCCACAGGGAGCGCCGCTGCCTCGTGCGATACGAGCCGTGGTGCACCCCCTTCTGGTCGGCTGCCGATCGGCCAATGTCGGAACGTCCGCAATGTTCCCACACGCGCCGCGGGAGTTAGCTGCTCGGCGGTCCTGTTATCCGGTCCGCCCGATGATCTAGGTTTGCAGGTATGACTCCCTACGACGTCGGGTTACTGATCTTGCGGCTGGTGTTGGGCGTGACGTTGGCCGCGCATGGCTACAACAAGTTCTTCGGTGGCGGCCGCATCCCGGGCACCGCGCGGTGGTTCGAAAGCATCGGCATGAAGCCGGGCAAGTTCCACGCCACCGTGGCTGCCACGACCGAGATGGCCGCCGGGTTGGGCCTGGCCGCCGGTCTGCTCACCCCGATCCCCGCCGCCGGCTTCGTGTCGTTGATGCTGGTCGCGGCCTGGACGGTGCACCGCGTCAACGGCTTCTTCATCGTCAAGGAGGGCTGGGAGTACAACCTGGTCCTGGCGGTCAGCGCCGTGGTCGTCGCCACCCTGGGCGCCGGAAAGCTGAGCCTGGACTACGTCGTGTTCGGGCACAACTGGATGGACGGCTGGCGCGGCTTACTCATCTCTGTCGTGCTCGGCCTGGCCGGAGCGCTCGGCCAGCTGGTGATCTTCTACCGTCCTCCCGCTAAGCAGGCCGGTTAGCTGGCGACCGACCGCGCCGACGTGCGATGGCCGCGGCGAGTACTTCTATCCGCTGGCGCGACTGACTGATGCCAGCGCTCCGGGTGTTCCGATGGATAGCGGTGTGAGTCCTGCGGGATGAGCGGCTTACCGGGATCGCGGACGCCGAGCGCACTTGAAGTCGCGCTATCCGTAGCGATGTGTCTCGACTTTGATACCGCGGCCAAGGTCAGCTCTGCCGGTTCACCTGCGGAGTGGATGGTTCGCTGACAGCCCTCTTCCTTTTGGCAACGATAAGCGTGGCGCATACCACCAGTACGCCGGTGGAGGCGGCTTCGGCGATCAACGCCCAGGAGTTCAGCACTTGCCGGTCGGGGACCACGGATATGCCTAATTCGTTCTTGGCGTCGCCGGCGAGTACGGCCGGATACGCCAGACACAAGACGGCGCTGAGGAATGCGACGACCGCGCATCCGCACGCCACGAATCCGAGCACCCGCACTCGGCTCGCGCCAAGCAGCGCGCCGCCGGCGGCAATCGAGGCGATCAGTACGACCCACCCCGGCGTGCCGTTGACCAGGCCGGTGAACAGGCCACCATAGTGATCGCCGTGCTCGCCGATGTAGATGCCCAGACCATTCCAGCGAATGGGCAGGCCCAACGGGCTGACATCGACCCATGGCAGAAGAGTCAGTGCGGCCGACGCGATGGCCGCCACGACGGCCACTACATCAATTACCCTGGTACGCAACGGTTCCCCCTCGATCCATTCAGCCGCCGATTTCTGTCATGAGTTGGGCATGATCTCAACGGGATTTTCGCTCAGGGGCTCAATCACGATGGCGACGTCCTTCATCAGCTCGATCGAGCGATTAGTTTCGAGGACACTCTGTACGTCTCCCTCGAGAATCATGTAGCCCGCACGATTCATCTTCTCAAAGAAGTCGATAAGCGACTCCCTGCTGCGGAACACCGGGAAGAACTGCATTTCGCCGCGTCCTAGTAAGAAAGCCTTTTGTCTGCCGTCTTTAGTGTTGCCAAAAGGGGTGGAGTAGTAGACCTTTTCCGCACTGAGAGCTTGTGCGGAGTGACTTTTCTTCCTGAAGAAGCCCACAGTGTCTCCTCCCCCCGTGCCGCTGGTCGGCCAGCCAGTGCGACGTTACATCCAAACCGCGGGCCCTGAACCAGAAGTGGCCGGCTAGGCGACCGCCGCTGTCTCGGCCTCCCGCACTTCGGTCGCCGCGCGCTCACCGGAGCGGATCGCGCCGTCGATCCACCCGCACATGACGGCCGAGCTTTCCGTCCCCGCCCAGTGGATTCGGCCGCAGGGCTCGCGCAGGGTGTAACCGAATTCGGTCAGCACGCCGGTCGGGGCGTGGCTGATCATCCCCCCGCCGGAGTAGCGCTCGACGGTCCAGTTCTGCTCGTGGTACTCCTGCGGCGTCCTCGCCTTCTCACCGAACCGGTCCACCAGCTCACCGACGAGCGCCGCTCTGCGCTCGGCCTCGTTGAGCTTGGTCAGCCGCCGCGCCGCGGGCCCTTCGGTGATGACGCACATGACGCCGGGGTCACCGGTGTCCGTGCAGGCGTCGATCGTCAGGGTGGCCGGGGATCCCGGTGCGGCCGATTGACCCGACAGCCCGTCGGCGCGCCAGAACGGCTCGTCGTAGATGATCGACGTCTTGATCACCGCGCCGCTCGGCATCCGATGGTGCAGCATCGCCCGATCCACCGGCAGCAACGGCTCGTAGACGATCGAGGCGGCGATCGCCAGCGGGATCGCCACAATGACTCGCCGGGCGCGCACCGTCAGGTCGGCGGCGGTCACCGTCACGCCGTCGGAGTCCTGGGCGATTTGCCGGACCGGTTGCGAAAGGTGCACCGCGTCACCCAATTCGGCCGCGATGGGACCGTAAATCGCGCCCATTCCCCCGACCGGGCGGGCGTCCTGGGAGCCGCCCTTCCCCGAAATCGCGAACGTCAGCCCGCCCGCGGACGCCGTCTGCAACAACCCCCACAGCAAGGACGTCTCTGACGCCGCCGAGGTGTAGAGGCCGGCAAAAGCCATGTCCAGCATTTCGCGGGCCTGCTTGGACATGGTGTTCTGCTCGATCCACTCGCCCAGGCTGATGCGGTCCCACTCGTCGGCGTGTTTGGCGTCCCAAGGCGCCTCGCACGGAAGCGATTTGGCCATTTTCTCGATCGACAGCAAACCGACGCCGAGGTTGGCGACCGCCCATGGGCTCATCGTCCAGGGGACGGTGCCGCCGTAGCGGTGCTTCTTGCCGTCGACGATCATCATGGCGTCGCCGTCGTTGTGCTGCTTGTACTCGGAGACGCCGAACTCGTCCATCAGCGCGTAGATCCGGTCCTGGCCCGGTCCGATCCATGCGCCGCCGCGATCGATCCACGTACCGTCGGGGCGGTACTCGGTGAAGGTGCGGCCGCCGACCCTGTCGCGCGCCTCCAGCAAGGCCACCGAATGACCCGCCCGCTTCAACCGCAGGGCGGCCGTCAATCCCGCGAATCCCGCTCCGACCACGCAATAGTCGACCTCTGACATGGCTGGCTCCTCAACCTATGCCCCACCCAGCAGCAAATTACACCGCCGGCGGCATCGGCAGGAGCGGGTTCACGCAGATTTCCGCACGCATTATCGCCACCCATAGGGTGCCAATTTGTGTTGGTGCATACGGTTCGGACACGGCGCAGCTCCGACGACTTTCCCCGTCCCGAACACCTCGCCGCCAAGATCGCCGAAGTCGCCGCCGACCTGGTTGCCGTCGAACCGGAAACCGCGGAGATGGTGGCGAACCGGATCATCGACAACGCGGCGGTGAGCGCCGCCGCCGTGCTGCGCCGGCCCGTCACCGTGGCGCGACAACAGGCGCTGGCCCGTCCCGTGCGCTGCGGGGCCAGGGTTTTCGGCGTCGACGGAACCTATTCGGTCGAGTGGGCGGCCTGGGCCAACAGCGTCGCGGTGCGCGAACTCGACTTCCACGACACGTTTTTGGCCGCCGAGTACTCCCACCCGGGTGACAACATCCCCCCGCTGGTCGCTGTCGCCCAGCAGCTGGGCCTGCCCGGCGCCGACCTGATCCGCGGCCTGGCCACCGCCTACGAGATACAGATCGACCTGGCCCGCGGAATCTGCCTGCACGAGTACAAGATCGACCATGTCGCGCATCTGGGGCCGTCCGTGGCGGCTGGCATCGGGACCATGCTGCGGTTGGACACCGAGACGATCTACCAGGCGGTCGGGCAGGCGCTGCACCTGACCACCAGCACCCGCCAATCCCGCAAGGGGCTGATCTCCAGTTGGAAGGCCTTCGCCCCGGCCCACTCCGGCAAGGTCGCGATCGAGGCCGTCGATCGGGCGATGCGCGGCGAGGGATCTCCGGCGCCCATCTGGGAGGGCGAGGACGGGGTGATCGCCAGGCTGCTGGGTGGGCCCGAACGTGAATACCGCGTGCCGCTGCCCGCTCCCGGCGAGCCGAAGCGCGCGATTCTGGACAGCTATACCAAGGAGCACTCGGCCGAATACCAGAGCCAGGCGCCGATCGACCTGGCCCGACGGTTACGCGAGCGCATCCGCGACCTCGGTGAGATCGCGAGGGTCGTACTGCACACCAGCCACCACACCCATGTAGTCATCGGAACGGGCTCCGGGGATCCGCAGAAGTTCGATCCGGACGCGTCGCGGGAGACGCTCGACCACTCGCTGCCCTACATCTTCGCCGTTGCGCTGCAGGACGGCAGCTGGCACCACGAACGCTCCTACGCTGCCGAGCGGGCCCACCGGCCCGACACCGTCGAGCTGTGGCACAAGATCTCGACGGTGGAGGATCCGGAATGGACCCGCCGCTACCACGCGACGGATCCCGCCGAGAAGGCGTTCGGGGCACGCGCCGAGGTCACGCTGAAGAGCGGGGAAGTGATCGTCGACGAGCTGGCCGTCGCCGACGCCCATCCGCTGGGCGCCCGGCCCTTCCGGCGTCCGCAGTACGTGCAGAAGTTCACCGAGCTCGCCGGCGACGTGGTGGAACCGGCCGAGCGGGAACGGTTTCTCTCCACCGTGGACGCGCTCGCCGATCTGCGGTCGGGCGATCTCGGCGCGCTCAACGTGACGGTTGATCCGCGGGCGCTCGGGCGGGCGCCGGTGACGCCGCCGGGACTCTTTCGTGAGTGAAATCGCTTGTGCACAAACGGTTTTCAGTGTGCGTCCAGCGCGGTAATTTCACGTGGTTCCCGCCCTCGGCTCACCCGGAAAGCGCGGGCGAGCTAGGGGCTGGGGGCGGGCCCGCCGTATTGCCACACCAGGTCGTGGGTGCCCGTCATCGTGGGGTTGCACCACATCGTCCTGTTGTTGGCATCCTGGGTGGTCGCATGCAGGACCGTGCAGGCATCACCGGGCGCGGGCGCGTCGGCGCGGGCGACGGGCACGGCACTGACGAACGCCGCCAGCGCTGCGGCCGATATGAGAATTTGAAACCTGGTCATGGTGGACGCCTCCTAGGGGCCGCGCCGATCCGGTTTCACGCTATCCGGGGGCGTCGTCGCAGGCAAAGCCTTCTTGCCGGGCTTGGGTCACGCGCGCCTAGAACACGTTCTAATCTGACCACCATGGGATTTCTCAAGCCCGAGCTGCCGCAGCTCGACATGGCCGAGTGGAACAAGGGCACCCGTAGCGAAAAGATCCGCCCGATGGCCAGGCACTGGGCCGAGGTCGGCTTCGGCACGCCGGTCGCGCTGCACCTGTTCTACGTCGTCAAAATCCTGCTCTACATCCTCTTCGCGTGGCTGTTCGCCTCGGCCACCAGGGGCCTGGGTGGGTTCACCCACGTCGCGTCGTGGTGGTCGGAGCCGATCGTCTTCGAGAAGGTCGTGCTCTACACGATGCTGTTCGAAGTGATCGGGCTCGGTTGCGGCTTCGGGCCGCTGAACAACCGGTTCTTCCCGCCGATGGGCTCGATCCTGTACTGGATGCGGTTCGGCACCATCCGACTGCCACCCTGGCCGGACCGGGTCCCGCTTACCGCGGGCACTAAGCGCAAGCCGATTGATGTCGCGCTGTACGCGCTGTTCCTGCTGGTGACTTTCGCGGCGCTGTTCGCCGACGGTACCGGACCGATGCCCGAGTTGGGCACCACGATCGGGCTGCTGCCCGTCTGGAAGATCGTCCTCATCCTGCTGCTGCTCGGCGTGCTCGGGCTGCGCGACAAGGTGATCTTCCTGGCCGCCCGCGGCGAGGTGTACGCGACGATGGCGGTCACCTTCCTCTTCGGTGCGCCCGACATGATCATCGGGTCCAAGGTGGTGTTCCTGGTCATCTGGATGGGCGCCGCGACGTCGAAGCTCAACAAGCACTTCCCGTTCGTGATCTCCACGATGATGTCCAACAACCCGCTGGTGCGGCCCCGGTGGCTGAAGCGGCAGTTCTTCGAGAAGTTCCCGGACGATCTGCGGCCCGGGCGGTTGTCGCGGTGGGTGGCGCACCTCAGCACGGCGATCGAAATGCTGGTGCCGCTGCCGCTGTTCTTCTGCCACGGCGGCTGGCCCATCACGGTTGCCGCCATAGTCATGGTCTGTTTCCACCTGGGCATCCTGGTGTCGATCCCCATGGGCGTCCCGCTGGAGTGGAACGTCTTCATGATCTTCGGGGTGCTGTCGTTGTTCGTCGCGCACGCCCGCCTCGGTCTGCGCGACCTGAGGCACCCCGTGGTGGTGGCGATCTTGTTCGTCGTCATCGCAGGAATCGTCCTGCTGGGCAACATGTTTCCGCGCAAGATCTCGTTCCTGCCGGGGATGCGGTATTACGCCGGCAACTGGGACACCACGCTGTGGTGCATCAAGCCCTCGGCCACCGACAAGATCACCCGCGGCATCGTGGCGATCGCGAGCATGCCGCAGGCCCAGCTGGAGCGGTTCTACGGCAGCCCGGAGGCCGCGCAAATCCCGCTCTATATGGGATATGCCTTCCGCGGGTTCAACACTCACGGCCGTGCCTTGTTCACGCTCGCGCACCGCGCGATGGCGGGCCAGAACGAGGACGACTACGTCCTGACCGACGGCGAGCGCATCTGCAGCACCGCCATCGGCTGGAATTTCGGCGACGGCCACATGCACAACGAACAGCTGATCGCCGCCCTGCAGGAGCGCTGCCACTTCGCGCCGGGCGAGGTGCGAGTGGTCCTGCTCGACGCGCAGCCCATCCACAAGCAGACCCAGGCCTATCGGCTGGTGGACGCGGCGACGGGCGAGTTCGAGCGCGGCATCGTCCGGGTCGCCGACATGGTGACCCGGCAACCGTGGGCCGACGACGTCCCCGTCGAGGTGCTGTCGGGATAGGTTCGCGAGCGTAACCGCACTGCGAAATAACCGCGTGAAAAGCGCGGTGCGGTTACGCTCGCGGAACGCTAAGCCCCCGCCCGCACCTCCCGCGCGGCGGCGACCATGTTCTTCAGCGACGCGGTGACTTCGTCGGAGTTGCGCGTCTTCAGCCCGCAGTCGGGGTTGACCCAGAGCCGTTCCGCCGGAACGGCTCTCAGCGCCGCGCGCAAGGACTCAGCCATCTCGGCGGTGCTCGGCACCCTCGGCGAGTGGATGTCGTAGACGCCGGGGCCGACGCTGTTGGAGAAGCCGATCGAGTTGAGGTCGTCCAGCACCTCCATGTGTGAACGTGCCGCCTCGATCGACGTCACGTCGGCGTCCAGGTCGGCGATCGCCCCGATCACCTCACCGAACTCCGAGTAGCACAGGTGCGTGTGGATCTGCGTGGCGTCGGCGACGCCGGAGGTGGCCAGCCGGAAAGACCCTACGGCCCAACGCAAGTAGTCCTCCTGATCGGCGCGGCGCAGCGGCAGCAGCTCGCGCAGCGCCGGCTCGTCGACCTGGATGACCGCGATGCCGGCCGACTCCAGGTCCACGGTCTCGTCCCGGATGGCCAGCGCAACCTGGTTGGCGGTGTCGGCCAGCGGCTGATCGTCGCGGACGAACGACCACGCGAGGATGGTGACCGGGCCGGTCAGCATGCCCTTCACCGGCTTGTCGGTCAACGACTGCGCGTACTTGATCCACTCGACGGTCATCGGGTGGGTGCGAATCACGTCGCCGTACAGGATCGGCGGCCGCACGCAGCGGCTGCCGTACGACTGCACCCACCCGTTCTGCGTGGCGAAAAAGCCCTCCAGCTGCTCGGCGAAGTACTGCACCATGTCGTTGCGCTCCGGCTCGCCGTGCACCAGCACGTCGAGCCCGAGTTCCTCCTGCAGCTTGATCACGTCGGCGATTTCCTTCTTCATCCGCTTCTCGTATTCCGCCTGGTCGATCTCGCCGGAGCGCAGCGCGGCGCGCGCCTTGCGGATCGCGGAGGTCTGCGGGTAGGAGCCGATGGTCGTGGTCGGCAGCGGCGGCAGGTGCAGCCGCTCGTCCTGGCTGGCCCGGCGCCCCGCGGCGTCGCCACGGTGGGTGCCCGACGCGACGATCGAGTCGATGCGTTCGCGTAGCCGGTCGTTGTGCAGCCGCGGATCGCTCGTGCGGGAGGCCACCGCGGCATTGGACGCCGCGATCGCATCGGCGACGGCATCGCGTCCGTCGCGCAGTGCGCGCGCGAGCGTCACCACCTCGGCGACCTTCTCCTGGCCGAACGCCAGCCAGCTGCGCAGCGCGTCGTCCAGATCGGTTTCCGGTTCCAGTGAGTACGGCACGTGCATCGTCGAGCAGGAGGTCGAGACCGCCACTCTCGCAGCGCAATCCCGCAGCTTAGCCAACTTGACGAGCGCCGCCTCCAGGTCGGTGCGCCAGACGTTGCGCCCGTCGACGACTCCGGCCACCAGGGTCTTGCCGGCCAATTCCGGTATGCCCGCCACCGCCGTGTCGGGGCCGTACACCAGGTCGACGCCGATCGCCTCGACGGGGGTGCGGGCCAGCCCGGCCAGGGCGGCGCCGGGGTCGCCGAAATAGGTGGCGACGTAGATGGCGGGGCGGTTGCCAGCCTTGCCCAGCGCGCTGTACGTGGCCTCGGCCAGGGCCGGAGCATCGGCGGAGATGTCGGTCACCAACGCGGGCTCGTCGAATTGCACCCACTGCGCACCGTTGTCGACGAGCAAGGACAACAACTCCGAGTAGATCGGCATCAACTCCTGTAGCCGCTCGATCGGAGCATTACCGCCGTTGACCGCCTTGCTCAACAGCAGGAAGGTGATCGGTCCGATGACGACCGGGCGGGCGGGAATCCCTTGCCCGAGAGCTTCTTTCAGCTCGGAGAGCACCTTGTCGGGGTTGAGCGAGAACGTGGTCGCGGGCTCTATCTCGGGAACCAGGTAGTGGTAGTTGGTGTCGAACCACTTGGTCATCTCCAGCGGCGCGACGTCGGAGTTGCCGCGCGCGGCGGCGAAGTAGCGGTCCAGATCGTCGGATGCCTGCGCGGCCCGGGACGGCAGGGCGCCCAGCATCACCGCCGTGTCCAGCATCTGGTCGTAATAGGAGAAGGTGTTCACCGGTATCGAGTCCAGGCCGGCGGCGGCGAGGCCGGCCCACATGTCTCGGCGCAGCGTGGCGGCAACGGATTCCAGCTCCGATCGGCTGGTGCGCCCGGCCCAGTAGCCCTCGGTGGCGCGCTTGAGTTCGCGTTTTGGCCCGATACGGGGGGAGCCGGTGACGGTGGCGGTGAATGGTTGAGCGGTCACGGTCTGGTCCTATCAATCAGCGGGGTGGTCACCGCCGGAGGACGCGCAGCCGATCCGTTGCGGTGTGCACCTTGCGCACAACAGCAACGTATTCAGCCAAACGCCCATTCCACGAGGCGATGAGCCGCCGGACGCGGCGCGCCCGGCACAGCTGGCAGGTCTTCGGACTCGCAGGCGCGCACCGGGTGGTGCTCCTACTGACCGTCGCTTCCCAGTCTTGCGACCAGTGCTTGTGTGACGGCGGTCGTTCCTGCATACCGCTGCGGGACAGTCCCGGGCTCTCACCGGGTTCCCTCTCGCGGGGCGCTACTAACGTGCCTCGCTCGATGCCGAAGCCGCGTGGTGCGGCGACGGCAGACCAGCTGCGTAGCGGAGCTTACGCCCGTCGTGCCGGTCAGCTCGCCAGCGCCTCGGCGATCGGCACCTCGCCGTTGTTGAAATCGATCGTTCGGCCGACGGTCGAGTCGTCCGCCAGTGCGGCCGCCGCCACGAGGGCGACGTCGGCCCGCGACACTTCACCCTTGCCCCGGCCGAGGGTGATGCGCCCGGTGGGCGGTTCGAGGGTGAGCCGGCCCGGTCCCAGCACGGTCCAGTCCAGGCCGCTCGCGCGCAGGTGGGCGTCGGCCGCCGCCTTGGCTTCCGCGTAGGCGAAGAATGAATCACCTTGCGGCACACCATGATCAGGTCCCGCGCCGAAGTAGGAGACCATGACGAATCGCTTGACACCTTCGCGTTCGGCGGCATCGATCACCCGGATGGCGGCGTCGCGGTCGACGGCGTAGGTACGTGCCGGGTCGCCGCCGCCGGCGCCCGCCGAGAAGACGACCGCGTCGTGGCCGGCCAGCAGGCGGACCAGGGCATCGGTGTCGAGCTGTTCGATGTCGGCCACCACCGGCTTGGCCCCGGTGGCCGCGACGTCGTCGGAGTGGTCGGGGTTGCGGAACACCGAGCTCACCTCGTCGCCGCGTTCGGTGAGGATGCGGGTCAGCTGCAGCGCGACCTTGCCGTGGCCGCCGATGACGATGATCCGTGCCATGCACCCGACGGTAGCTTCCGCGAGGATCGCCCGCGCTCAGGCTGCGGTCGGTGGCTCGCAGTCCCTCGATCACGAGTTCGCCGGCGGACAACGACGCGATGAACCGCTGGCCGTGCTCGGCCGTACATGCAGAGGAGCGTTTTGTTGACCGAGAGGGAACGATGGGGCGGGTAGCTTCCGATGGCGACGGATTGACCACCTTTCGCACCCGGTCACCCGAGCACGCGATCCATCTGTGTGAATCGGCGTTCCATCCCCACAAACTTCGCCTGCTCGGTCCGTCGAAGGATTTCGGCTTCACTCAACGACTCGTGCAGGCCGGATCGATCACGCTGGCCGACCTCACTTACGACACCGACGTGTCGCTCGGTTTCGCGGAGGGCCGCGACAGCTACTACGTGCACGTTCCGATTCAGGGCTGGCTCGAGTCGCAACAACTCGGGCAGGAGCTGGTGTCTTCTCCGACCACCGCGTCGATATACCGCCCCAATGCCGACATGGCGGTGACCCGATGGCCCGGCGGCAGTCGTCATCTGGGGGTCAATATTGATCGACTGGTTGTCGACACTGCGCTTGAGACCCTCCTGGGCCGCCGGCCGGAGGCCGCCGTCGCATTCGACCCGACGTTGCCGCTCACGGACGGCCCCACCAGGAGTTGGGTGAGTCAGCTTTTCTGGATCAACCGAGAACTGGGCCGCGTCGACAACCCTTTGCGGCACTGGGCCGTTCTAGACCGACTGGCGGAGAGCCTGGTCTACGGATTGCTCTTGGTAGCGAACCATCCCCATCGCGAGGAGCTGGCGTCCGCGGTGCGGCCGGCCAGACCGGCAGCTGTGCGCGAAGCGATGGACATCATCGAAAGAGCGCCGCAGTCGCCGTTGTCGACTGCGGCGCTGGCGCGACAATGCAACGTCAGCGTGCGGGCACTGCAGGAAGGCTTCCAGCGAAGCCTCGGGATGTCGCCGATGGGTTACGTTCGTGCGGTCAGGCTGCGCCGTGCGCACGCCGATCTGCGTGCGGCGCATTCGTCGCAAACCACCGTCGCGGCCATCGCCCAGCGTTGGGGGCTGGGCCACCTCGGTCGGTTCGCCGCGGCCTACCAAGCCACGTTTGGCGAGACGCCGGTCCAAACCCTTCGCGCTAGCGCCGACTGACGCGGCCTCGCGGGGCGGGTCCGGTCGCGTTCGGCGGCCCGCCCGGCATATCCGGAAAACGCGGAGCGGTAGCCGGCCACCGCGCCTGTCCGCGCCGGACATCGCCAGTGATCACGCCGCCGGTGTAGCCATGAAACATGGCTGGAACCAACCGGTTTCGACGAACGTCGATTACCGCCCCGCCAGGTTGAGGAGATGAGGAACGAAATGACATCGGCATCCGATGAACGAGGATTTCTCGCAGCGGTATTCGCGGATCGCGCGCATCGCAATCAGAGGCGACTTGCTGCCCGGCTGAAGCCGCAATACGACTTCATCGTGTGCGGATCCGGGTCCTCCGGATCCGTGGTCGCCCGCCGGCTGGCGGAAAACCCTGACGCCAGCGTCCTCGTCCTTGAGGCCGGTGGCTGCGACGACGGGCCCGAAATCAGGCAACCGGAGATGTGGCTTGCGAATCTGGGGAGCGACCGCGACTGGAAGTTCACCGCCGAGCCGAATTGCCACTTGAACGGGCGCGCCATCCCGTACTCGATGGGGAAGGTCTTGGGTGGTGGCTCCAGTATCAATGTCATGGTGTGGGCGCGGGGGCACAGAAACGATTGGAATTACTTCGCCGCTGAAGCCAAAGACCCGCAATGGAACTATGATTCGGTGCTGTCCATCTACCGGGCGATCGAGGATTGGCACGGTGTTCCCGATCCAGAACACCGTGGCACGGGTGGGCCGGTATATGTCGAACCCGCAGCCGAGCCCAGCCCGATCGCGCGTGCGGGGCTCGCGGCCGCAAGCTCGCTGGGCATCCCGACCTTCACCAGCCCGAACGGTGCTCTGATGGAACGAGAAGGCGGCGCGTCGATTGTTGACCTGCGTATCCGTAACGGGCTGCGCCAGTCGGTGTTTCGCACGTACCTGTACCCGCTGACGGACCGGCCGAATTTGACGGTTCTGACGGGCGCGTTGGTTACTCGAGTGGCGCTCGACGGCGGGCGCGCCACCGGCGTGGAGTTCATTCACGGCGGCAAGTCGCACCGCATCGAGGCGAAATCCGAGGTGGTTCTGTCGCTCGGAGCGATTCACACACCCAAGGTCCTCATGCAATCCGGGATCGGTGACCAGAATGAGTTGCGACCGCACGGTATTCCGGTCGTACAGCATCTGCCGGGCGTCGGCCGAAATCTCCAGGACCACCCGGGATTCTCCTGCGTCTGGGAGTACCGGGAACCGCTACCCTGGCGCAACAGCGGTGGGGAGATGACGGTCTTCGCCCGAAGCGACTCCAGTTTGCGCACGCCGGACCTGCAGGCTTATCAACTCGAGTTTCCGTTCTCCAGCGAGAAGAACGCCGAAAGATTCGGCTTACCGGAGTCAGGCTGGAGCATGTATGGCGCAGTGGTGCGCCCGAAAAGTCGCGGACAGATTCGGCTGACCGGGCCGAACCCGGACGACCCGGTGCGGATCCACGCCAATCTCCTCTCGCACCCCGACGACCTCACTGCCGCGGTGTCGTGTCTCGAACTGTGTCGCGAACTTGGCAATTCGGGGCCTCTTCGTCGATTCAGCAAACGCGAAGTCATGCCGGGGAGCCTCACCAAGGCTGACCTCGCGCGCTTTATCCGCAACGAAGCCACGACTTATCACCATCAGACAAGCACGGCGAAGATGGGTCGGGACAGCATGTCGGTGGTGGATGCTGCCTTGAAAGTGTATGGCGTGGAGGGCCTTCGGATCGCGGATGCGTCCATCATGCCGCGTGTCACCACCGGAAACACCATGGCCCCTTGCGTCGTGATCGGCGAGCGCGCCGGACAGATCCTGCGCCACCGGCACGCTCTGTGAGCCGACTCGGAGAAATGAAAATGGGATCGAAACCCTTGGTGGACCTGACCGGTAGCTTTACCAGACGGATGCACGACGTACTCGCCGAGGCCGCGCGACGCGGACCGTTGGCGACAGACGAGACAACCGGCGCAACCGTGGTGTTGCGGCATCGCGACGTTGAAACACTGGCCCGCGACGAGCGGCTGAACGGAATCGGGCTGGCCCTGTTCGACACCATGGGCATCAGCGACGGGCCCCTGCGCGACTGGTACAGCAAGCTGATGTTCACCACCGAGGGTGATTATCATCGCCGCCTGCGGTCGCTGGTCTCCCGCGCCTTCACCCCGCGCTCGGTCGAGGAGCTGAGGTCGACCGCAGCGGACATGGCCGCCGCTGCCATCGCTTCGGCGATGCTGAACGGGGGAGACCTGGTGGCTTCCTGCGCCGGACTGTCAACCCGGTTGATCTGTCGCCTCCTCGGAGTCCCGGACAGCGATGTCGGTGTGTTCTCCCGATGGGCGGACGCTCTGAGTGTTTTACGTGATGACGCCCGACCAGATCGCGGGGGCGACGAGCGCGATCGTCGAATTGCAGCACTATGTCGAGGCGCTGGCGCAGCGCCGAACCGAAGACCCCGGTCCCGATCTCATCACCGGCTTGTTGACCGCCGAGGCCGGCGGGGAGATGCTCACCCGCGACGAGACCGTGGCGATGATCGCGAATCTTCTTGTCGCCGGCCATGACACGATGGGCAGTCAGATACCGTGCAGCCTGCTGATGACGTTGCAGTACCGCGACCGCCTCACTGAGGTGGCGCACGATGACACGCGGCTTGCGAGTGCTGCCGCTGAGACCATGCGCCTCGAGCCCAGCATCCCGCTCATACCGCGCACCGCCGTCGCGCCGATCGACCTGCACGACACAACCATCTCGGCGGGGGAGATGGTGCTGCTCTGCATCGCCTCGGCATGCCGGGACGCCTCGGCGTGGCGGTCGCCGAACTGCTTCGATCCCGAGCGGTTCACCCGTGCGGGCACGCCCCGGCTCATGAACTTCGGTGCCGGAGCGCATTACTGCCTGGGTACCTCGCTCGCGAAAGTCGTGGTGGAGGAGTGCGTACGCGCCGCGCTCGCCGCACGGCCCGCCCTGCACTTGGGGCAGGACCCCGCCCGCATCCCGTGGCGCCGCATGCTGGGCCGGTACGCCTGCTCATCGGCGTCGACGAGAGCTAGAGCTTTACCCGCCCCATGATGATGTCGATGATCGGCTTGCCGGGCGGATAGGCGTTGGTGAGCGAGGCCATCGTGTGCCCGTAGTCCACCAGCAACGTGATCCCGTTGATGCCGAAGGCGGCGGCGCTGTTCAGGAACGCCATCACATCACCCATCTGCTCCGGGGTGTGCACCTTCGAACCGGTCTCTTCGCGATAGTCCTGCGCGAAGGTAAGCCAGAGGTCGGCGTTGGCCTGGGCCAGCGGGGTGTCGGTGGGTCCTGGGCAGATCGCGTTGATCCGGATGCCCTTCTTCAGCAGCGGGTAGCCCTGGGTCGCGACGTAGGCGTTGACGACCTTCTTCGAGAAGCCGTAGTGGATGATGCCTTCGGCTTCGTGCGCCTTGACCCACTCTTGCGCCGAGGCGAAGTCCGGCGTGGCGAGGAACTCCGTCAGCAGCTCCAGGTCGTTCTCCCAGCCCATGCCGGCGACGGACGAGATGAAGCAGATCGCCGAGCCCGAGGGGAGCTGGTTCTTTGCGACCAGGCGGTCGATGAGATGGCGGTGGCCGATGAAGTTGATCGCCATCAGGTCGGTTGTGCCTTCGGCGATGCCGGCGGCCGAGAACAGGGCGTGGATCGGGCCGTCCAGCTGCTCGACCGCGGCGTCGATCGACGCAGGATCGCGCAGGTCCACCTGGATGGACTTGGCGACGTCGTAGTTGACCGGCGCGTAATCCATCACGATCACTTCGGCGCCCAGCTCTGCGGCCGACTTGGCCGCCGCGGCGCCCATGCCGGTGGCGCCGCCAACGACGAGAGCCCGCTTGCCGTCGTAACGCAACCGATCGACAACAGTCATGGAAATCCCCTTCTCATCCACTGCCAACGCGATTCTAATCGCCCAACTGTATGGGTAACAGTTTTTTGGTTCAACACCTACCCGGCGCGAACCGCGACACCACGCAATACCGTGTCCCGCACGTGCACCAATGCCGCGCGTTTGCCGACCTCGGCAAGGATGTTCTCCGGTATCCACTGCAAGCCGATGACGCAGCGCGCCAGCATCGCCGTCGACGCGCCGTCCACACTGATCTCGCCGGATCGGATGCCCTCGGAAAGTAGCGTTTTCATCTGCCGGAGTCGGGTCGCGTACAACCACCCCGGGTTGGGAGTGTCCGGCGGCGATTGACGCATCCAGGCGAGCTGGATGCGGAACTCGTCGGAAAACCGATCGAGCGCATTGACGTTGACCCAGCTCAGTGCATCCAGCTTCGCGATCGGCGTGGCATCCGAACGCAGGACGTTGACCCAGCCCGCCTCGACTTTCCGGCCGAACGATTCCATGATCGACGCGAGTAGCTCGTCCTTCGATCCGATCACCCGGTAGACGGTTCCGGTCCCGAGGCCGGCCGCGGACGCGATGTCCCTGATGGTGGTGGCCTCGTAGCCTTTGCGGCCGAATTCCGTTCGCGCCACCGCACGAACGTGCGCCGCTTTGTCGCTGGGATCGGCGTCGCTGTCATCCGACCAGGTCTCGATGACCTCCCTGGCGGCGGCGAAGGCGTTGGACCGGTCGAGCTCCGAGTCGGTGGGCGGCCGGGTTGCCAATCCCTGCAACATGATTCGGCACAGCAGCGCGGCGACCTGGTCAGGGGGCGACTTATGCCGCATGACGTCGAGGCCAACCTGCAGCATGGTTTGGCAGATCCGGTCGGCCAACGTGGGCAGATCGATGTCGGGTTTGATGTAGCCGCTCCACCTGCCGGCGCGCAGGGTTTGCAGCATCGCCTCCTGGATCGCCACGGGCCGCTGCTGCGTGAGCTTCATCAACTCCGGGTCCGTGCTCGGCCCCTCGTAGAACGACATCTGCAGCGCGGCGCGGTGCCGCACGGCGCAGTCGGCGATGGCCGAGCCCAGTTCGACGATCTGCTCGGGAACCGGGCGGGGGTCGGGTTTGTCCAACTTCGCTTGCGCGGCTTGCCCGATCCGGTCCAGATCCTCCTGATAGCGGTGGATCAACTCAATGAGGATCGCCTCTTTGGACTCGAAATGGTGGTAGAGGCTGCCGGGAAGAATCCCCGCGGCGTCGGCGATCTCCTGCAACGAGGTCCGCAAGCCTGACTGCGCGATCAACGAGGCGGCGGTGGTGAGGATCTCGGTCCGGCGAGTCCCCAAATCGGCTGTGACGCCGGCTCGCAATGACTCCGCTCTCGGCATGATCAGCCGGGCGCACGTCCGGACGATTGCGGACTGGCATCCATTCGCACTCGTCCCTCTCACCGAACCAAATCTTTGTTAAAGGCTATCAGACCCGGAGTGACGAATGCGCTGCATAACGGCGGTGCCGGGGACCATTCTAAAGCGCGGGTCCGTCCCAACCGTCACACGCGACCACCTCGTCGACGGGTCGTCGCCGGGCGGGCCGGAACGTGTGCCCGGCGCGCAGCCGGCCCACCGGAAGCAGGCATCCCTGGACATAGCTTTCGGGAATCCCCAGCAGCCGCCGCACCTCCGCCTCGCGATGCAGGTGCAGGGTGGTGATGCAGGTTCCGTATCCGCGGGTGTGTAGCGCCAGCTGAAAGTTCCAGACCGCCGGGTAGATCGAGCCGTACAGCGTGGCCTGGTGAAACGATTCGTCGCCCTCGATGCGGGGCAGGTAGGGCTGATAGCAGGGGATCACCAGCAGCGGAACCCTCGACATGTTCTCGACCAGCCACTCCGTCGACGACATGATCCGGTTCTCCGGCGTTCCGGCCGGCATCAGGTCGGCGATCAGCTGGCCGCCGACCCGCAGCAGGTAGGCCGCGCGGTACAGCTCGGCGATCTCGGCGCGTAACGCCGGGTCGGTGACCACCAGCCAGCGCCAGGACTGCTGATTGGAGCCGTTGGCCGCCTGCAAGCCGATGCGCAGGCACTCCCGGATGTCCGCGAGGTCGACCGGCGCGTCCAGGTCGAGCGTCTTGCGTGCCGAGCGGGTAGCGGTGAGCAGGTACTCGATGTCCATCACCGGTTCCCCCTGTTGGCAAGGCGCGCACCGAGTTCGGTGAGGTATCGATCGGGCCCGGCCAGGAACGCGCTCCAGCTGAGCAGGCGCTTGAGGTAGAGATGCGCGTCGTGCTCCCAGGTGTAGCCGATCCCGCCGAACACCTGGATCGCCGTGTCGCCCACCGTGGCAAGCCGCCCGGCGAACGCCTTCGTCCGGATGGCGGATTGGTGCCGTTCGTCGGCGTCGGCGTTGTCGGCGGCCCACAGCGCGTGGATCATGCCACTGCGGGCCAACTCCACGGTCTCGAACATATCGACGCACAGATGCTGGACTGCCTGGAACGAGCCGATCGGCTGCCCGAATTGCGTTCTGGTCTTGGCGTATTCGATGGCCGCGGTCATGACGGCTCGTGCAGCGCCGAGTGCGTCGGCCGCCGTCGCGATCAGCACATCGTCGATCACCGCGGCGACGTCCCCCGGGGCGGCCGCGGCCAGCCGCCGCGCGCGCGCTGAGTCGAGCGTGACCCGGAAGCGCTTGCGGGTCTGGTCGATACCGCGCTCCGGCGCAACCGAAACGCCCGGCGAGTCGGTGCGGATCGCGAAAAGCCCTCGACCGCCGTCGTCCCCGGCGAGCGCCAGCAGCACGTCCGCGGCGGCGACGTCGGGGACGGCGGTCATGTCGCCCCGTAAGACGACATCATCGCCCCGCCGGCTCGCGGCCACCGGCGCGCTTTCGGCATCGAGGAAGCCGACGGTGGCGACCGTGGTGCCGTCGGAGATCCCGCTCAGCAGCTCGGCCGCGGCGTCGGTTGGCCCGAGCCGCGTCAGCGCCCGGGTGGCGGCGACCGCGGTCGACAACCATGGCCCCGGGTGCAGGGCGGCACCGAGCTCTTCGGCAACGATTCCGGCCTCGACCATCGTCATGCCGGCGCCGCCGTGGGCCTCCGGCACCAGCAGACCGGTGGTCCCGAGGCCGGTCAGGCCGCGCCACACGGGCTCGGTGACGCCGGTCGGGTCGTCGAGCAGCGGGCGCACATGGTCGGCGATGGAAGCTTTTTCGGCGAGATAGCGTCGGGTGGTGTCGCGCAGCGCGACCTGCTCGTCGGAGAGTTCGAGGTTCATTTGCGAGGCAACCCGAGTACCCGCTGGGCGGTGATGTTCTTGGTGATCTGGCTGGTACCGCCCGCGATGGTGAGCGAGCGCGACGTCAGGCGGTAGTTCGCCCACGGCGCGCCAGCGCCGCTCGTGCCCAGCACGTCAAAGGCCAGCGCGGCCATGTCCTGTCCGATCTCACCCCACACGGTCTTGGCGAGGCTCGCCGATCCGAAGGCGTCACCGCCATGCAGCGTGGCCGAGATCGAGCGCTGGCAAAGGACTTCCAGATACTTGATGCGCAGCGCGATTTCGCCGAGGCGCCGCAGCGTCACGGGGTCTTCGAGCGCGTCGCTGTGCGCGGCGATGTCGTCGGTCAATTCTTCGAGCCGCACCTGCATCTCGGCGTACAGCCGGGCGGCCCCGGCCCGCTCGTGGCTGAGCGTGGTGGTTGCCACCTGCCATCCCCCGTTCAGCGGACCGAGCAACGCGTCCGCAGGCACGCGCACGTCGTGAAAGAACACCTCGGCGAAATCGGCGTCGCCGTTGAGCGTTACCAGCGGACGGACTTCGATGCCCGGCAGTCTCATGTCGACGATCAGGCAGGAGATGCCTTTGTGCTTGGGCGCTTCGGGGTCAGTACGCACGTAGAGCTGGCACCAGTCCGCCCGATGCCCCAGCGACGTCCAGATTTTCTGGCCGTTGACGACGAAGTCGTCACCGTCGCGCGCCGCGCGGGTGCGCAGTGCGGCGAGGTCGGACCCCGCTTCGGGTTCCGACATCCCTTGGCACCAGATGTCGTCGGCCCGCATCATGCGGGGGAGCAGCGTGAGCTTCTGTGACTCGGTGCCGTATTGCATGATGGCCGGCGCGATGTTGTTTAGGCCAATGACGTTGAGCGGCATGGGGGCTCGCGCCCGCGTGGTTTCCTCGGTGTAGACGAGTTGCTCGAGAACCGTCGCGCCGCGGCCGCCGTACTCGCGAGGCCACGAGACCGCGGCCCAGCCGGCATCGGCCATCGTGGCGCTCCAGGCGCGCAGCATCTCGAAGGCGACGTCGTCTCGTCCGGCGGGCCGACGGGCGGCCACCAGCTCGTCGGTCAGGTTCTTCGATAGCCAGTCGCGCAGCTCGGCGCGGAACTGCTCCACTTCCGCCGGGTATGAAAAGTCCACTTTTCCTTGTTTTCTGGTGAATTTGCGACCTTAGCCGGACTTTACGGTTGAGCGGATAGCCGGTCAACAACGGCGGCGGCGCCCGGCGATTGACTGCGGTGGCACCGGACTCTACGGTGGAACAGATATTTGGTCAACGGAGTCCAGGCGGTTCGGAGATTGAGTATGTCCACCGACGTTCGCGGTGACCGACTGCCGGGTCTCGGCATGCTCGCATCCGCGCTCGCGGGCCGGGCCGTAGCGGTGGCCGAACTGCGTCCGGGCGAACCGTCGTGGACCGACGGCCAGACCATTCACGTCGACGCGGGTGCGAGCGCCCGCCGGCAGCTCGAAGCCGTTGCCGTGCAGGCGTCGATGATCGCGGCCGGCAGCCTGGATCCGGACGTGATGCGCCCCCTACTGCGCCGCCCTCGGGTGGCCAAGCGCTACCTGGCGGTGGAGGGGCACCGCGCGCTCGCGGCCAACGCCGACCTGTTGCCGGGCGTTCTGGCTTCCCTCGCCGACCCCGACGCCGCGGGGCGGAGCGATTCGCCCGCCACTTCGCTGCGGCTCGCCGACGGGCGGGAGCCGATCGGTAACCCCGCACCGGAATTCGGCATCATTCGCGCCGGGAAGGTGCTGGCCGCGTCGGCCCGGGCGCCCGAACGGCGAGAAAAGGAACAACCCGGGCATATCCCGAGGAGCGGCGGCACCGACGATCTGAAAGAACTCGCCGTGGACGAGACCGACGACTCCGACGACCCCGACATGTTCACCAGCCCGGTGGGTGGGGGCGGTTTCATCGGCAAGTGGCTGAAGAAGATGCTGTCTTCGGCGCGCAACACCGCTAACGGCGGCGGACCACCCGGCGCGGACACCCCGACGCATCGGACCGACTCCGCCAGGCGCAGGTTGCACGCGGTGACCTCGCTGGCCCCCACGTCGAGCGGGGACGGCGAAGATCAGCCGAAGCCCACGGACGGCTTCACGTATCCGGAATGGGACGCCGGCCGCAAGAAGTACCGCTCAGCGTGGTGCACGGTGCGCGAGGTCGAGGCGGGGATCAAACCGTCCGTGACGCACGCGATCGAACCCGCCATCAGCGTGCGCCGCCCACTCTCCCGACTCGGGATGGGCCTGCACCGCCGCCACCGGCAGTCGCAGGGCGACGACATCGACATCGACGCGGCGGTCGAGGCCCGGGTTGAGGTGCTGGCGGGATCGGTGCCTGACGAGGCGGTGTACCTGGACAGCCTCCGCCGCAGGCGAGACCTGTCGGTGCTGCTCCTGCTCGACGTGTCGGGGTCGGCGGCCGAGCCGGGCACGGTGGGGCGGACGGTGCATCAGCAACAGCGGGCGGCGGTCGCCAACCTCACCGTCGCACTTCACGACCTGGGCGACCGGGTTGCGCTCTACGCCTATTACTCGCAGGGGCGGCGCGCGGTGACCGTGGTGCCGGTGAAGCGGTTCGACGACCACCTCGACACGCGAGTCATGAAGCGGCTCAACAGCCTTGAACCCGGCGCGTACTCACGCCTCGGTGCGGCCATTCGGCACGGGTCGGCGGTGCTGGAGGCGCGCGGTGGCACGTCGCGGCGGCTGCTGATGGTGGTTTCCGACGGGCTCGCCTACGACCACGGGTACGAGCGGACCTACGGCGCCGCCGACGCGCGCCGCGCCCTGAGCGAGGCCCGCCATCGTGGCACCGGCTGCGTCTGCCTGACCGTCGGCGCGGGAACCGACGTGGCGTCGCTGCGCCGGGTCTTCGGCAGCGCCGCGCACGCCACCATCGCGCGCCCGGACCAACTCGCCGGCGTGATCGGGCCGCTGTTCCGGTCCGCACTGCGCTCGGCCGAGGTCCGCCGCAGGGTGTCGTGACATGCCGCCCGATCGCATCGCCGAACTTAAACATGCTCGTCAGAGCGCTTGAAACAAATATCTGTTCCGATATAGGCTGCATGCACCGTCGGTAGCAGAAGGGGAAGCTATGGCCAACGAGTCCGGGCTTGCGCACCGGAACGGCGCGGTCCCCGAAGCCGGCGGAACGCGGCCGTATTACCAAGCGATCGGCGGCGAGGAAGCCATTTTCAAGGCCGCGTACCGCCAGGGGCTGGCCGTCGTCCTGAAGGGCCCGACGGGATGCGGCAAAACCCGATTCGTTGAGGCGATGGCCCATGACCTCGGGCGGCCGCTGATCACCGTCGCCTGCCATGACGACCTCACCACCGCGGATCTCGTCGGCCGGTATCTGCTGCGGGGCGACGAGACGGTGTGGCTGGACGGACCGCTGACCCGGGCGGTGCGCGAGGGCGCGATCTGCTATCTCGACGAGGTGGTGGAAGCGCGGCAGGACACCACCGTGGTGCTGCATCCGCTCGCGGATCACCGGCGACAGCTGCCGATCGAACGACTTGGAGTCACGCTGGACGCGGCACCCGGATTCGGCCTGGTGGTGTCCTACAACCCCGGCTACCAGAGCGTGCTGAAGGACCTCAAAGATTCCACCCGGCAGCGGATGGTCGCCATCGAATTCGATTTCCCCGCAGCCGATGTCGAAGAAGGCATCGTCACGCACGAGGCCGGGGTGGACCCTGCCACCGCCGCCGAACTGGTGCGGTTCGGACAAGCTATCCGCCGACTGGAAACCGGAGGACTGCGCGAAGTCGCGTCAACCCGGGTACTGATCGCGGCGGGCCGGCTCATCGTGGAGGGGCTGACGATGCGCGAGGCGGCTCGCGCCGCGATCGCGGGGCCTCTCACCGACGACGTGGCGGTGGGCAGGGCGCTGGGCGAGATGATCGAAATCTATCTGGGCGGGGCATCGAATGAATTGCCGCAGTGAGCTAGTCACCGGGAGGTCAGATGTCCTACGAAAGCAGCGCTGAGCCGATCAAGGTCGGCTACCTGATGGATTTCACGCTGCCACCGGGGTTCCCGGAAGAACTGATGGCGAGTTTCACGCGGTGCTTCGACCTCGTATTCGAAGAAGCCGTCGAACAGGGCCTGATCGATCGTCCGGTGCAGATGATCTACCGCGAGGTGGAGGGTTTACCCAAAGGTTCGGTCAAGTCGGTGATCGACGCTTTCGGCGAGCTGGTCGACGAGGGCTGTCTGGTGGTGTTCGGGCCGCACATCACCGACAACTGCGTGCCGACCCGCGAGGCGATCGAGGAGCGGTTCAAGGTGCCGGCGATCAGCGTCACCGGCACCGACGACTGGCTGGGCGAATGGACCTTCGCCTTCCCGCAGGGCTCGATGACCGACGAGCCGATCTTCATCGCCGACCTCGTCGCCAAACGCGGACTCTCCGAGATCGGAGTACTCGTGGAGCAGAACCTGATCGGCGAAAGCTACCTGAAGAACCTGCGAACCGCATGCCGCCGCAAGGGGATCCGAATCGTCGCGGAAGCGGCGATCGCCCAGACCGCGCAAGACATCAACGACGCCGTCCGCGCGCTGCACGACGCCAAGTCCGAGGCGGTCGTGCATCTGGGCTTCGGCTTCGGCATCGTGTTTATCAACCCCGCGCTGGAAGCCGTCGACTGGGATCCACCGCGATTCACCACCACCGCTTTTCAGAACGCCTGGGTGAACCCCATCATGTGGGACGCGTTCATGGGGTGGGTCGGGGTCGACCAGTATGACGAGGCGAACCGGCTCGGCCAGGAATTCCTCGACCGGTACGCGATGAAATACGACGGCAGCCGGCCCGAATATTGCGTATCGGTGGTCAACCATGACGTTGCCGCCACACTTGTCCGCGCGTTTTCCGACGCTCACCCACTCAGCCCGCGCGGCGTCAAAGAGGCATTGGAGCGGGTGAAGATGATGCCCGCCGCGTCGGGCGCACCCGGCATCCGCGTCTCCTTCGGGAAATGGACCCGCCGTGCCTGGATGGGCGCCGGCTATCTGGTCGCACGGACGCTCGACGCCGACCACACCAACTCGCATCTCGTCGATCGCTTCGGAGAGTAAGGCTGACATGAGCACCGAACAATCGACACCGCCTGCCGCACAAGAAGAACCGGTATCGCCGCGAGGTACCGAGAAACGCGCCTGGGGCGGTTGGACCGCCGGCGCCGCGCTGGCCGCGTTCGCGCTGTTCTTCATCGCGAACTGCCGCGTCGCCCTAGACCCGCGCGTCGCCAACCCGAACGTGCAAGGCCGGCCCCGCCCCGTCAAGTTCATCTTCGGCCTGGACTACATCACCTTCCTGCACATCGCCACGTGCGTCATGCTGGTCGTCCTGCTCGTGGTGTTCATCAGGGGCTGGCGCCGCAACCCGGGCAGCCCGGTGATGCTGATGTTCCTGTGCACCACGCTGATCGTGTGGCAGGACCCGATCATGAACTGGGCCCCGTTCGCGGTGTACAACCCCGACCTCATCCACTGGCCGGAGTCCTGGCCGCTGGTGTCGCTCTCGCCCACCGTCGAGCCTTTCGTCGTATTCGGCTACGTCACTTTCTATTTCGGGCCCTACTTTCCGGCGATCTGGATCCTGCGCAAGCTGCAGGCCAAGTACGGGCCGACGTCGTTCGTGTCGCGGCACCCGCTGGTCAGCCTGGGGCTGCTGACCTGTGCGATCGGCTTCGTCTTCGATGCCTGGCTGGAGATCCAGCTCGTCCACATGGGCATGTACGTCTACTCCCAGGTGATTCCGTGGGGCTCGGTGTTCACCGGCACGACGTTCCAGTTCCCGCTGATCTGGGAGTCGTTCTCGGTGACCTTCGTGATGGTCCCCGCGGCGATACTGTGCTACCGCGACGACACCGGCAAATCAGTGGCCGAGAAGCTGGCCGCGAAGGCCAGGATCTTCCCGGCGCGCCCGGTGCTCGGCACGTTCCTGGTGATGTTCGCCATCATCAACGTCTCCTACTTCACCTACGGGGCGTGGTTCTGGGTCATCAAGGTCAGCCATGCGGCGACTTCCGTCGCGTGCCCGTGGCCTTACCCCGAGGCGAAAGTCTATGACCCGCAAGGCTATTACGAGAAGGCTGGCGCGCAAGGCCCCTACTCGGTCGGCATCTGGTCGACCTGGGCAAGCGGGGAACCCAATGGGCGACCACATGTGGATCCGCCGCCGCCGGGCGAAGGTTCCTGCGCAAACCCGAGCACGCATGGCTGAGCCGCGCACCGTCGTCATCACCGGTGCGTCGCGCGGACTGGGGTTCGCCTCGGCCGTGCGCCTGCACCGCGAAGGCTGGCGCGTGGTCGCGGCCATGCGGACGCCCGATCGCGCCCTGCCGCTGCTCCGGGAGGTGACTGGGGCGGTGGAAAACGATGACCGTCTGATCTGCGTGCAGCTCGACCTGTTAGACCCCGCGTCGGTCTCGTCGGCGGCCAAGGCCATCGAAGAGGCCGTCGGGGCTCCCTATGCGCTGGTGCACAATGCCGGGATCTCCGCCGCCGGAATGGTGGAGGAGACCGATATGGCGCTGTGGCAGAACATGTTTGCCACCAGCGTCCTGGGCCCCGTCGCGCTCACCCAGGCTCTGCTGCCGTCGATGCGGGCGGCGGGCGAGGGCCGCATCGTTCTGGTATCCAGTGCGGCCGGGGTGCGTGGCCAGCCGGCCACCGCGCCGTACTCGGCGGCCAAGGGCGCGTTGGAGCGGTGGGGAGAGGCCATGGCGTGCGAGATCGCGCCCTTCGGATTGGGCGTCACCGTATTGATCGCCGGGACCTACGACACCGCGATCATCACCGACGCGGGAACCACCGACGATCGCGACTTCGGCGGTCCGTACGCACGGTTGCACACCACCATGAACACCCGGGGCAGGGCCGCGATGAAATTGGCCCGGCCGCCCGAGCGATTCACCGATGGCCTGCTCAAGGCGCTCGATGACCGGGAGCCGTTCCGCCGCCGTGGCGTTGGTCCGGACGCTTCGATGCTGTTGGCCGCCAATAGGATCCTGCCCGCTCTCGGCATGCACCACATGTCGCGTGTCGTGCTCGGCATACCCAGACAGGGTTCGATGCGGGACGGAGCGTGGCCGCTGACGGTGGGCCAACGGGCGATGGTGTTCGCGGCGCGCGTGTTACCGCAGCCGGTGTTGCAACGCGTGGCCGCGGTGGCGGCGAAGCGCAGGGAAAGGCAAGGGGGCTGAACGAAAGTATGGAACAGCTTTTCGACGACCTGGAGGACTTCGGCGCCTTCGACGATGCGGTCTCCGGCGATGTGCGCGACCCGTACACCGAACTGGCGCGACTTCGCCGCGAGGAGCCCATTCAACGGTTGGATGTCTCCGGGATGCCGCATGAGGAGTCCAAGCCGGTCTTCATCGTTTACCGCCACGAAGATGCCCAGCAGATGCTTCGTGATAACGAGACGTTCTCGTCGGCGGCGGTCATCGCGGCGTTCGGTCCGGTGTTGGGCGAGCGGGTGATGCTGGGCATGGACGAGCCGGTGCACGGGCGGTTGCGATCGCTGGTGTCAAAGGCCTTCTCGCAGAAGGCATTGGCACGATGGCAAGACGAGTTGGTCGGGCGGGTGGGCAACAGCCTGATCGACAAGTTCGCCTCGAACGGCAAGGCCGATCTGGTCAAGGAATTCACCTTCGACTACCCGAGTCGGATCATCGCGGGCCTGCTGGGCCTGCCGGAGGAGGACTACCCCCAGTTCCAGCGATGGTCCATCTCGTTGCTGAGCTGGATCCTGAATCCCGAACGTGGCCTTGCCGCGTCGGCCGCGCTGTGCGATTACTTCGCGCCGATCCTGGCATCCCGCCGCCTCGAACCCCGGGACGACCTGATCAGCGCGCTGGCCGAGGCGGAGATCGACGGGGAGAAGCTCGCAGACGAGGAAATCTACTCGTTCCTCCGCCTGCTGCTCCCCGCCGGGGTGGAGACGACGTACCGGTCCCTCGGCAGCCTGCTGCTCGCGCTGCTGTCGGCTCCCGCGCAGCTGGATGCCATCCGCGCGGACCGGTCGCTACTGCCACAGGCCATCGAGGAGGGTGTGCGGTGGGAACCGCCCCTGCTGACCATCACCCGGGTGGCCACCCGCGACACCGAACTCGGCGGGGTGCCGATACCGGCAGGCTCGACGGTGATGCCGATGCTGGGTTCCGCCAACCGGCAGGAAGACCGCTACCCCAATCCGGACACCTTCGACATCTTCCGGCAAGCCAGGGCGCACCTGGGGTGGGGGCACGGCGTGCACGTCTGCCTTGGCATGCATCTGGCCCGGCTGGAAATGCGCACCGCCATCAACCTTTTGCTCGACCGGCTACCGAACCTGCGGCTGGACCCCGGTGCGGACGACCCGCATATCCGCGGGCAGGTTTTCCGCTCGCCGACGTCGGTACCGGTGCTGTTCGACCCCCGATGACCAGCCCCGTAAAGGTTGCGCCTTGCCAATCGGCTAGTTTCCGGTAAGGCTCTCCGTAGCCCCTCCGCGATTTCAAAGAGAGTGACAGATATGACTGAGGCTGTAAAGGTTCGTTTTGAGCCGAAGATGATGATCGACGGCAAGCTCGTCGACGGGCAAGCCGGCACCTTCACGAACATCAACCCGGCGACCGAGGAGCCACTCGGGGAGGTCGCCGACGCATCCAAGGAGGACATGCACCGGGCCATCGACGCCGCCCGGCGCGCCTTCGACGAGAGCGACTGGTCGACCAATCGCGAGCTGCGGAAGCGCTGCCTGTTGCAGCTGCACGAGGCGATCGAATCGGAGAAGGAAGAGCTGCGCGAGGAGCTGATCCTGGAGGTGGGCTCGCCCCGGGCGATCACGTTCGGCCCCCAGCTGGACGCCCCGCTGCAAGACGGGCTGAAGTATCCGGCGAGGTTGATCGACGAGTACGCCTGGGAAACCGATCTCGGTGATCGGGTGATCAGCCTCACCGGCACGAACACCACCGTCAAGGTATGGCGCGAACCGGTGGGCGTCGTCGGCGCGATCGTGCCGTGGAATTTCCCCTTCGAGGTCACGCTCAACAAGCTCGGCCAGGCGCTGGGCACCGGCAACACCGTGGTGCTCAAGCCGGCGCCCAACACGCCGTTCAACGCGACCCGCCTGGGCCGGCTGATCGCCGAGAAGACCGACATCCCCGCGGGCGTCGTGAACGTCGTCACCGCGTCGGATCATTTTGTCGGCGAGGAGCTTACGCTGTCGCCGAAGGTCGACCTCATCTCGTTCACCGGGTCCACCACGGTCGGCCAGCGGATCATGGAAAAGGGCGCCGCGACGATGAAGCGGCTGTTCCTGGAGCTCGGCGGCAAGTCGGCAACCATCGTCCTGGAGGACGCCGATTTCGGGATGGCGTGTGCGATCGGCATCGCGCCGTGCATGCACGCGGGGCAGGGCTGCGCGAACCCCACCCGGATGCTGCTGCCGCGGTCCCGCTACGACGAGGGTGTAGAGATCCTGAAAAGCATCTACGAGAACGTCACGTGTGGCGACCCGCAGGACCCCGGAACGCTGTGTGGGCCGGTGATTTCGGAGGTGCAGCGCAACCGCGTGATGGGCTACATCCGCAAGGGCGTCGAGGAGGGCGCCACCGCGCTGGTCGGCGGACCGGACGCGCCCACCGGGTTCGACAAGGGTTTCTATGTCAGGCCAACGCTTTTCACCGACGTCGACAACTCGATGACGATCGCCCAGGAGGAGATCTTCGGCCCGGTGCTGGCGGTCATTCCGTTCGACGACGAGGAGGACGCGATCCGGATCGCCAACGACAGCAAGTACGGGTTGGCGGGCAATGTGATGTCGGGCTCGCTCGAGCGTTCGCTGGCGGTGGCCCGGCGGATTCGCGCCGGCTTCATGGGCGTCAACGGCGGCGCACCGTACGGCGCCGACACCCCGTTCGGCGGTTACAAATACAGCGGGGTGGGCCGCCAGAACGGGGTCGCCGGGTTCGACCAGTACACCGAGGTCAAGTCGGTCGGCTATCCCGCCGGCTGAGAGGGTTATTCTTCGGCGAGATTGCCGTCGTGGCTGTGGTTTTCGCTCGACCGCGACCCTGGCGGCAATCTCGGCGCGGGTGCGGGTAGCGGGGCGCGACGTCGTGCGATTCGCGTGACGCTGGAGCCGGCGGGGTTCAACCCGGTGGCGCCAGCATGTCCTTCCACCCGTCGTCTCCCGTTCCGCTCGAATTTCTGACCGTGTACCTGACACCGTCGGGCCCCACCAGTTCGCCGCTTTGGGGTAGGTAGACGGCCGGGGGAGGGCCGCCGGGGGTGTAGACGCATGGATTCGGCTGCTGCCCGTTGCATTTCACGGTTCCCGATCCCGGCCGTTGCAGTGGATCGCTGATCGGCGGTGGCGTCCCGGCCACCCTGTCGGAGGGCGCCGGGTTGAGGCCGTTGTTGACCGACGGAGCGGGTATCACCAGCCCCGGTTTCACCGGCTGGTCGCAGCGCGCCGCGGGCGCCGGGCAGGTCACGAGCTGGTTGGGTTCGCCGTACCACGGGTTGGTGCCCAGCGGGACATAGGGTTTGGGGTCGCGGCATTCCCGCGGCGTCGCCGCGCGTTTGCCGGGGACATCGACGCATGGAAGGTTGCGCGCCCCGCGCACCACGTTGGCGGGGGTGTCCTGCGGGATCTTGCAATAAAAAGTTCCGGACGGCAGCGGGGCCGGGCTGGTATCCGCGGGAGACCGCCACTGGGAGGCCGGGAGAAACCCGGTCAGGCACGGCGGGGGTTGGTTCGTCGTCATCGCGGTGTCGAGTGCGGCGTAGCCCGGGAACGGCGTTGTGATCGTCTGACTTTCCGCGGCGCCCTGCGGATAGGCCACCAGCAGTTGCTCGACGCCCTTGTGGTAGCGCTTGAGCATGTCCAGCGTGATTTCGAGGTTTGCCAGTGTCTGCGGCAGTGTCTCGCGGACATCACTGAACACCGAGTTGACCTGATCAAGGGTCGGTGCCGCACGGGCGAGGATACGTTGCACGCGCTGATCGTTTTTCCCGCCCTGCGTGGCCAAGCTGTTCAGGTTGTGTGCCCAACGTTCGATCGAGTCACCGGAGTTGACCTGGCTGTCGATAATGGGCCCGGAGTTTTGGATGATGTCGTTGATGTCGGAGATGTTGGTCTTGAAGTCGCCGGCGATCGCCTGGCTCGAGTCGACCAGTCGCTGCAGCGCGGGGCCCAATCCGCCTACCGCTTGGGCTGATTCGTCGAGCAGCGCGGCGAGCTTGTCCTTGGGCAGTACGTCCAGCTGGCGGTTGGCGGCGTCCAGCGCCGGCCCGATGGGTGTGGGCACGCTGCCCTTGGTAATGGTCTGACCGGGCGAGAAGTATTGGCGCGGATTGCCTACCGACACGAGGTCGAGATACTGCTCACCGACCGCCGACACCGAATGCACGTTCGCCGATGCGTCGACGGGGATCTGGTAGCGGTTGGCAATCGCCATGGTGACCCGCGCGCCGGTCCTTGTTGGCTCGACTGCGGTGACCTTGCCGATTGTTTCCCCGCGATACGTCACGTTGGCGGTCCTGTATAGGCCACCCGACGCGGGTAGGTCCGCCTTCAGCGTGTACTGGCCGATCCCGGCCGCAGTGGGAATCTGCAGGTAGTACCAGCCCAGCGCAATCGCTGTGATCGTGGCCAGGATGCTGAGCAGAATCAGCTGGCTCTTGATGAAGCGGGTCAGCATTGCCTATCCGCCCTTTCGACCAGCGGGCCGCCCGGGGCGTCGTTCGGATTGGACGT
>NZ_LZKH01000172.1:0-534 GCF_001672745.1 Mycobacterium sp. E1386 | reverse complement strand
ATCGTCGCCGATTTGCTTTGGCTTCGGCAGCATGCCGGTCGAATCTCCGGTCGACACGGTCGAAATGATCGCTGCGGGAACACCGCCGATCTGCTTCGGCTTTGGCAGCACAACGGTCGATTCGCCCGCCGAGACGATCACCATGATCGGCGAGGCCTGCGCGGAGCTGGGCGAGCGGGCGTTAGTGTGCTCTGGCAAAACCGATTTCAGCGGCGGCGCTAATTCGGACCACGTCAAGGTAGTGGGCGCGGTCAATTACGCGGCGGTCTTTCCCGCTTGCCGGGCCGTGGTGCACCACAGCGGCGCGGGCACCACGGCCGCGGGCCTGCGCGCCGGAGTGCCCACATTGAGCCTCTGGAGCATGAGCGATCAAAAGATCTGGGCAGCACAGGTGGATCGGTTGAAAGTCGGTGTCGCCCGCCCGTTTTCCAAAACCACGCGTGAGTCGCTGGTGGCCGACCTGCGCCAGATCCTCTCCCCCGACTACGTCTCGCGCGCCCGCGAGCTGGCCGCTCGAATGACGAAGCCCGCGGA